>NZ_JBBNAM010000037.1:0-7839 GCF_037994425.1 Phyllobacterium sp. | reverse complement strand
CGCTGGGCCGGCTTTACAAGCGTAGTCATGTTTTCTCCTATCCTTACAGATAGCACGCCTCTCGTTGGGGAGAGGTGGCCCACTCCGGGACCTAGGAGAAATGTCGTTGGCAGTCAAGAAATTTGTTAGGCTGCGACATGAAATTCTGTCGCGATGGCGCCCGCCAAAACGAAAACGGCAGGTGCCAGCACCCGCCGTTGAAGCTCGTTCTCTAACTCAAATCAGAAGACGTAACGAGCGCCGACCTTGAAGTCGTGCGAAACAATGTCCTTGAACTTGAACGGTTCGGGATCGGCACGTGTTTGTGAACTGATGAAATTGGAAGCGTCTGCCGTCTGTCCGTCACCAAGATGCACATAGCTGTAGCCGAGATCGATCGTCATGCGGTCAGTCGCCTTGATCCCGACACCGGTGTGGAGTGCCAAGGCGAGCTCCCACTGCGAGTCGCTGCCAGCCCAACCACCACCACCTGTGATGATATTGTTGTCGACAAAGCCCGAAATCGTGTTGCGGGATGCACCGATACCCGCACCGACATACGGCGTGAAACCTGCATATGTACCAAGATCGGCATAGGCATTGGCGAGGAACAGCCATTCCGACTTCTTGGCATGGTATTCGTTCGTAGCAGCATCGTCAGTGGTGCTGAGATCGCCATCGATGTCGTAGAAATCCAGCGCGCTAAAATCGGTCTTGCCGCGATATTGGCCTGTCACATCCGCCCGAAACCAGTCGTTGAATTGATAACCGACACCGATCTGCGCCGTGATGCCTGCATCGAAATCGCCGTCGTTGAAAAACGTGTGGTAAGCGGGATCGGCAAAGCCGACATAGTCAAGATGATCGAACTGCTGGTTGCTCATGCCGAGATCGCCGCGCAGGTACCAACCGCTGAATGGCGCAACTTCTACGACGGGATCCTGGATCATATCCGCCGCATAGGCCGGGGCTGCACCCAGGCTAAGAATCGCTGCGCTCATGGCAGCATACTTCTTGAATGTGCTCATTACTCTATTCCTCACAAAGCCCCATGAATTGGAAAAGCGCAGCGATTGCCACAGATGGTTGTGAGGGGAATATGAGGCGAAAAGGTTAAGTCCCGATTAACCGTGTTTATTCACCATGTCTGTTAAGGTTAACAGGACGTAAACGGCAATATTGGCGAATACCCATAAGAAAAAGGGCCGAGAGCCGGCCCTTTTTGCAACAGTTATTTCACGAAATCTGAGGTCGGGGCCTAGGCCGCGGATGACGAGATCACCGAGATGATGTCATTGACCACAGCTTCGACCAGCTTGCGGTCGTCGCCTTCAGCCATGACACGGATCAAAGGCTCCGTACCGGACGGACGGATGACCAGACGGCCTGCCGTGCCGAGACGATCGCGCGCTTCGTCGATCGCACTCTTCACCTTCTTGTTCTCGAGCGGCTTGCCGCCAGTCGTGCGCACGTTCTTCAATAGCTGCGGCACAGGATCGAACTTGCGACAAACTTCGCTGACCGGACGTCCCTGCTCTTGAACGACTGCAAGGATTTGCAAGGCCGAGACCAGGCCATCACCCGTTGTCGAGAAGTCTGACAGGACAATGTGACCGGACTGTTCGCCGCCGACATTGAAGCCGTGGTTGCGCATATGCTCGACCACGTAGCGGTCGCCCACCTGCGTGCGGGCAAGCGTCAATCCACGGTCGGTGAGAAAGCGTTCGAAGCCGAGGTTGGACATGACCGTTGCGACCACACCGCCCCCGACAAGCCTGTCCGTTTCCTGCCAGGATTGGGCAATGACGGCCATCAACTGGTCGCCATCGATGATGGCGCCGTTTTCATCGACGATGAGGACGCGATCAGCGTCACCGTCAAGGGCAATGCCTATATCGGCCCGCACCTCGTGCACCTTCTTGATCAAACCAAGCGGATGCGTCGAGCCGCAATCCTCGTTGATATTGGTGCCGTTCGGCTTGTCGTTGATTGTCACGACTTCGGCCCCGAGTTCCCAAAGAGCCGAGGGAGCCACCTTGTAGGCCGCGCCATTTGCGCAATCAACGACGATCCGCAGACCCGAGAGAGAGATATTCTTGGGCGTCGTGCGCTTGGCGAATTCGATATAGCGGTAAATATCGCCATCGACGCGCTTGGCCCGCCCGAGATTGTCAAAACTTGACAGGCGATCCGACAGATCCTCGTCCATGAGGCGTTCGATTTGCAGTTCTATCTCGTCGGAAAGCTTGAACCCATCTGGTCCGAAAAGCTTGATGCCATTGTCGAAATAGGGATTATGGGATGCCGAAATCATCACGCCGATATCAGCGCGCAGCGAACGGCAAAGCATTGCCACGGCCGGCGTCGGGATCGGGCCGAGAAGGAACACGTCCATGCCGGTCGAGGTGAAGCCGGCTACGAGGGCGTTCTCGATCATATAGCCAGAGAGCCGCGTATCCTTGCCAATGACGACGCGGTTGCGATGCTCACCACGCTTAAAGGTGAGGCCGACTGCCATGCCGACCTTCATTGCGATATCCGGTGTCATTGGATAGGCATTTGCCTGTCCGCGAATACCGTCCGTGCCGAAATATTTGCGCGCCATGCTGGTTATCCGAGTGTTCGGCTGTCTGATCGGTAAGAACAGGAATGCAGCCTCGTGTGCCTGACTTTGGTCTTGTGCCGCTTATCGCAAAAGACCTTCAATTCCGCATCTCACAATTTGTGTAGCGATTATACTTAGTTCCAATGCATGAACAATTCGTACAAACGGCCGGTTTTCACCGGCCGTTTGTTGAAGTTCCATACCACATCAGGATTGTGGTTGAGGTTCGAAACCCTTGTCGGGTTCATCCCCCTTGCGCGGCTTCTTTGCCGAACCCGCCTTTGGTACGGCGGATCCGCGCGATGGAGGCGTATCGTCGCCGAGGTCGCGGGCGGGCTTGTTGCCGGCCATCAACGCCTTGATTTCCTCACCTGTGAGCGTCTCATACTCCAGAAGACCTTCGGCGATGGCGATCCATTCCTTCTTCTTCTTGGTCAGGATGGTGCGTGCCTGAGTATAGGCATCGTCGATGAGCTTGCGGACTTCCGCGTCGATCAGTTGCGCGGTTTCTTCCGAAACGTTCTGCGTGCGAGCAACAGAGTGGCCGAGGAAGACCTCTTCCTGGTTCTCGCCATAGGCGACCTGGCCAAGCTTGTCAGAGAAGCCCCAGCGCGTGACCATGGCCCGGGCAAGCTTGGTGGCCTGCTCGATATCGGATGATGCGCCGGATGTGATGTTCTCCTTGCCGAACTTGAGTTCCTCGGCAATACGTCCGCCCATCATGATGGCAAGACGCGAGACCATCCACTTGTAGCTCATCGAATAGCGATCGGCTTCCGGCAACTGCATGACCATGCCCAAGGCTCGTCCGCGCGGAATGATCGTCGCCTTGTGCAAGGGATCAGCAACCTCGACGTTCAGCGCGACGATGGCATGCCCGGCCTCGTGATAGGCGGTAAGTTCCTTCTCGGCCTGCGTCATGGCAGTCGAGCGGCGCTCGGCGCCCATCATGATCTTGTCCTTGGCGTCCTCGAATTCAGCCATGGTGACAAGGCGCTTGTTACGGCGGGCTGCCATCAGCGCGGCCTCGTTGACGAGGTTCATCAGGTCGGCACCCGAGAAACCGGGAGTGCCGCGCGCTAGAACCTTGAGGTCGACGTTCGGCGCCAGCGGCACATTGCGCGCATGGACCTTCAGGATCTTTTCGCGGCCGATTACGTCGGGATTGGGCACAACGACCTGACGATCGAAACGGCCCGGGCGCAGCAATGCGGGATCCAGCACGTCTGGACGGTTGGTCGCCGCGATGAGGATGACGCCTTCATTGGCTTCGAAGCCATCCATCTCGACCAGCAACTGATTGAGCGTCTGTTCACGTTCGTCGTTGCCGCCGCCAAGGCCGGCACCGCGATGGCGACCCACCGCATCGATTTCGTCGATGAAGATGATGCAAGGTGCATTCTTCTTCGCCTGTTCGAACATGTCACGCACGCGGGACGCACCGACACCGACGAACATTTCAACGAAGTCCGAACCAGAGATCGTAAAGAAGGGCACATTGGCTTCGCCGGCAATAGCGCGTGCCAGCAGGGTCTTACCGGTACCGGGAGGGCCTACGAGCAGCACACCGCGCGGGATACGCCCGCCCAGACGCTGAAATTTCTGCGCATCGCGCAGGAATTCCACGATCTCTTCAAGATCTTCCTTGGCTTCATCGACGCCGGCGACATCCTGGAAGGTGACGCGTCCGTGCGCCTCGGTGAGTAGCTTCGCCTTCGACTTGCCGAAACCCATGGCCCCGCGCGATCCGCCTTGCATCTGGCGCATGAAGAAAATCCAGACGCCAAGGATAAGGATCATCGGCAGCCACGAAATCAGCATACCAACGAGTGACGTCGAGCCATCGGTCTCGGGACGCGCCGCGATCTGGACGTTCTTGCTTTCGAGGCGCCCGACCAGACCGGCATCGCCAGGCGAATAGGTCTGGAATGTCGAACCATTATCCGAATAGGTACCGGTAATGCGGTTGCCGGAAATCGTTACGGATTTCACACGGCCGCTATTTACGTCAGTGATAAACTGCGAATAGGGAACATCACTCGATGCCGAGCGCGAGGTGGGGCTTTGAAAAAGGTTGAACAACGCGATCAGCAGCAAGGCGATAATCGCCCACAGAGCGAAGTTCCTGTAGTTAGGATTCATATCGGGTCCCATCAATCACAACCGCAAGGACGCGGAATTTTAACGTAACATAGGTTCGAAGCGTGGCATTGCCAAGGCTGGCAGTGAAACTGAGGTCAATTCTTGTTAATCTGGTTTACAGGCAAGCGCTTGTAGGGTGGCAGGCGAAATAGCTCAGCAAGGCCTTGGGCCAAGCCCACATCATAGCCTGAAAGGATATGGTCGAACAGGGCAAGGTGCCGCGCAAGGCTGATGCCGGCGGGCAACTTCGCGTGATCGCCGCAGGAACCGAGACAGATCAGCTCTCCCTCAGCACTGATCGCGGGCGACGAGCGAACGGCCGCCCAATGGGTTACGGCGACGCGCTCTTCGCGAAGCAGGCTTAACCGCCCGTCACCAATGGGCTCGATTCCAACAGCGCCCTGGGTCCAGTTGACAAGGCGAAAACGCCCATCCCAGATCGCGGTTTCGCCAGGTCCAACGGTAATTTTGGGAAGCGACCGCAATTCGCGGAGGATCAACGCTTTGTCGCGCCTTACCTCAATGACGCAGCGGCCAAGCGATATTCGCCGGGACGTCCCCTCTCCGGCAATATGCCGGATGGCCTTTTCGCAGATTTCGGCCGGTGGCAGCAGCGACAGCCCTCCCATTGCCGCAAGCAGCACGCCGATGGCAAGGCGCTGAGCATCAACGTCGCCGCGAAAGGACGACTTGTCGATCGCGGCGAGTGTGCCGTCGCGCACCGTGACACTTTGCTGCAGCAGCCGTTCAGCACTGGTATTTTGCGCTCGGCGCTGCTCGGTCTTCGCGGCGATCTTCGCAAGGATCAACTCGCGCTCATCTTTGCGCAACGTCTTGCGGACCCGCACGCGCTCATATTTCAGATCATCGTTGGAAGGGTCGTCGCGCCAGGCAATATTCCGTGCGCGCAAATAGTTGCGCAGCGCTTCGCGCGTTACACGCAACAACGGCCGCACCAGCCAGATTTCGCGCTCGAGCAGCGTCGCGGGCGCCATTGCGGCAAGACCCCGTTCGCTGCCCTGCTCACGCGTACGCTGTTCGCGCATCGCATAGGTTTCGATCTGGTCGTCGAGCGTGTGCCCTGTCAGGATGAGGTCCGTACCCGCCTCCCGCGCTGCCTGGCACAGAAGGCGATAGCGCGCTTCGCGCGCCATCGCGGAGAGGCCCGTATCTGGCTTCGGTTCACCCCATTCAAGGGTTCGGTGCGCAACGCCAAGTTCCCCGCACAGCATAGCGACATAGCGCGCTTCCTCGGCCGCTTCGGCACGAAGCTTATGATCAACGGTCACCGCAACGATCGCCGGAAATTGGAGCCGCGAGGCGCTCAGTCTGGCAAGCAGATATAGAAGCGCGAGTGAGTCACCACCACCGGAGACGGCAACGAGGACCGAGGTCAGCCCCTCGAAACGGATCCGATCGAAAATAAGTGCTGGATCAAGATCGGTTTCAGCACTTGTTGGCACCACGTTCACTCTTCACGCGCTCCTTGATCGCCGACGAAATATTCGGATAGCGCGTAACGACGGAAGCAAAGGTGGCGCAGGCAACGTCATGGTCACGCATTTTCGCCAGGGTCATGCCGAGTTTCAGGAGGTTCTCCGGGCTCTTCTTTGAATCCGGATACTGCTTGTGGTTGTCGAGGAAGACGGAGGCTGCCTCCTGGTAGCGTCCTTGCCCATAAAGCGATTCACCGAGCCAGTAGCGGGCATCCGGATCTGCCGAATCCTTGGGGAACCGGTCAACATGGCTGCGGAACGCAACTTCCGCGCTCTTGTAGTCGCCCGACAGGAACAACTGATAGGCCTGGTTGTAAAGAACCTTTGGATCATCGGTCTGCGGCAAGGCAGCAACTGTCGTGTTGTCTGCCGGCGGATTGTCGTTGGAAGTCCCACCGATCACGTTGCCATTGGCATCAAACTCGATCTGTCCAAGATCGTGCGGCGGTTCGCCGAGTTGCTCGGAGCCGGACATGTCGACTTGGGGATCAATAGCAGCGGAATCGGTGGCCTGCGGCGCGGCGCGAGATGAACCGGCGGTGGCAGAGGCATCCGACGATGCCTCCCCCGTTTTTGTCCGGGAAGACGGGGCAGACGCGACAGCTCGGTCGCTCCTCCCGCCAGCGTCCGACCGCTTGCCTTTTTCCAGTTCCTGGAAGCGGAACTCATTGTCTTCCTGCGCTTTCCGCATCTGCTCCTGCATCTGCAGAAGCTGGAAGTTCAGTTCCTCAACCTTGCCGGTGAGCTGCCTGATCTGCTCTTCCAACTGGCTGACGCGCGGATCTCCCGCCTGAGCCAAGACGACGGGAGCATTGCCTGGCGCAATCTCCGCCTTTGGCACGGGCGGGAAAAATCCGCCGCTTAGATCCATGGCGTGGCCGACGCCGGTTGCCAGAAATGGCAGAACCGTCATTGCCAGAACCATTCTTTTTAGTCCTTTGTTCATTCCTTTTACCGCCCCTGATATGGGAATTGAAACACCGCCATGAATTGCGGCAGCCCTATCTAACACGAGCAATGTGACTTCGGCCAAATTTTGTTTGGCGCGCGTCAAAACAAAAAAAGCGGCCGGGAGGCCGCTCTTTTTGTCGATGAAACCGATATCGGCTTAGCTGCCGGCGCCACCGAGAACGGTGATGGCACGGCGATTCTGCGACCAGCAGGATTCGCTGTCGCAAACGGCGACCGGGCGCTCATTGCCGTAGGAGATGGTCTTGATACGCGAAGCGGGGATACCCTGTGACGCGAGGTAATTGCGCGTCGCGGCAGCACGACGCTGACCGAGAGCGAGGTTGTATTCGCGGGTTCCGCGCTCGTCAGCATGGCCTTCGACGGTGATCGCGTAGTTCGGGTAGCGCTTCAGCCACTGGGCCTGCTTCGTCAGTGTCTGCTGCGCGTCGGCACGGATGACCGAGGAGTCGACATCAAAGAAGATGCGGTCGCCAACATTGACGGTGAAGTCCTGCGTCGAACCCGGTCGCGCGCTGCCAGCAAGGCCAAGGTCGCCGGCGCTGTTGGGCATGTTTTTCTTCGAGGCGCAACCCGCAATGGCGAGAGACATGAACAGTGCAACGACAACTGGACTGCGTGCGATCATTTCGAACCGGCGCATGGCCT
>NZ_JBBNAM010000036.1:0-20264 GCF_037994425.1 Phyllobacterium sp. | reverse complement strand
GCTTGAATACCACCGTATTGCCTCCGGCGAGGGCTGGGGCGAGTTTCCAGGCCATCATCATCAACGGATAGTTCCACGGGGCAATCGAGCCGACGATCCCGATGGCGTCGCGGCGGATCATCGATGTATGGCCCGGCAGATATTCGCCGGCGACCGGCGATGTCAGTGTTCGCACCGCCCCGGCGAAGAATCGCCAGCAATCGATGATTGCCGGCAACTCGTCGTTGCGCACGGCATTGATCGGCTTGCCGCAATTGAGCGCTTCAAGCGCGGCAAAATCATCGGCCTCCAATTCGATGGCATCGGCTATTTTCAACAGGTATCCCGAGCGCTCCGCCGGTGTCGTGCGCGACCAGCTTAAAAAGGCTTTCTCTGCTGCATCCACCGCGGCGTCGATCTGCCTGTGGGAGGCTTCGGCAAGATCAATGATGCTGGCGCCCGTTTTCGGATTGAGAATGTGCTCCTCCGTTTCCGTTCCAGATTCGAATTTTGCGCCGATGAGCAATTGCGTGTCCATGACATGTTCTCCCATAGTCTTGATCATTTGCCCGAACCGGCGATCTGATCGCCGTCGCGGGTGAGGTAATAGGCGGCCAGGATTGGCAGCAACGTCACGATGACCACCAGCATGGCGACGACGTTGGTGACAGGCCTTTGGCGCGGCCGAATGAGTTCCTGCAGCATCCAGATCGGCAGCGTTGATTGCTGGCCGCCAGTAAAAGTCGTCACGATCACTTCGTCGAAGGACAGTGCGAAGGCGAGCATGCCTCCGGCCAGCAAGGCTGTTCCGATATTCGGCAGGATGACATAGCGGAAAGTTTTGAAACCATTGGCTCCAAGATCCATCGACGCCTCCACCAGCGAGCCGGAAACGCGGCGAAAGCGCGCCACTGCATTGTTGTAGACGACGACAATGCAAAAGGTCGCGTGACCAAGGACAATGGTCCAGAACGAGAAGGGAATATCGGCAAGACTGAATGCCGAACGCAGCGCAATGCCGGTAATGATGCCGGGCAGGGCGATCGGCAGAATGACCAGCAGCGAGATCGTCTCGCGACCGAAGAAACGTGTCTGACTGACCGCTGCGGCGCAGAGCGTTCCAAGAATGAGCGCAACCATGGTCGAGATTGTCGCCACACGCACCGACAGGAAAAGTGCCTGCCAGACGTCAGGCCGTTCCCAGGTCACGGCAAACCATTTCAACGTGAGGCCGGGTGGTGGAAACTGGTAGCTCTTTTCTTCGCTCGTAAAGGCGTAAAGGAAGATCAGCAGTAGCGGCAAATGCAAAAACAGCAATCCGCAGGCGGCCGCAATCTTCAGTCCAAGGGGAGCCGGCCGGTCAGAGTGCATCGAAAGCCCCCATGCGTCGTGCCATCCACAGGTAAAAGCCCATGATGACGATGGGAACCACCGTAAACGCCGCGGCAAGCGGTATGTTGCCGGCCGTGCCCTGTTGCGCATAGACGGCCTGGCCTATGAACAGACGCGACGAGCCGACGATCTGCGGGATGATGTAATCCCCGAGCGTCAGCGAGAAGGTAAAGATCGAGCCGGCGACAATGCCCGGCAGGGCAAGCGGAAACAGGACATGGCGGAAGGTCTGTTGCGGCGTTGCGCCAAGATCGGACGACGCCTCGATGAGATTGGCAGGGACCCTTTCGAGCGCCGCCTGGATCGGCAGGATCATGAACGGCATCCAGACGTAGACAAAAACGATGAAAGTGCCCGAATAGCTGACCGACAGCGAATTGCCGCCAATGACCGGCAGCGACAGCCAGGCATCGAGCAACCAGAGCAGATTGAGCTGGGTCAGGAACCAGGTAAGAATGCCTTCCTTGGCAAGGATCAATTTCCAGGCATAGATCTTCACAAGATAGCTTGACCACAGCGGCAGCATCACGCCCAGATAGAAGAAGGCCTTCCATTTACCGCGTGCGTAGCGTGCGGCGTAATAGGCGATGGGAAAGGCGATGACGGCCGAGGCCAGCGTCACGATTGCCGCCATCAGCACCGTGCGGATGATGATGTCGAAATTGGCTTCGTTCAGGAGCTGGCCATAGGTGGCGAGCGTGAACTCGTAGTTGATCAGTCCGGAATAGTCGTCGATCGAAAAGAAGCTTTGCAACAGGAGTGCAAACAGCGAACCGAGATAAATAATGCCAAGCCACAGCAGTGGCGGGGCCAGCAGGATCGTTACAAGGATGTGCGGGTGCTTCCACAGAAAGTCGGAGATATGGCTCGCGAGGCTGCCGCGTTCGGCCATGATCGATCGTGGCTGCGCAATGGCGCTCATGACACCTGGTCCATCAAATGCAGGTCGGAAGGATCGAAACTTAACGTAACCGCATTGCCTTCAGCCGGGATGGCCGTTGCCGCAGGGCTCATCACGTTGATGCGCGTGCCATTGACATTGACAAGGACCCGGTTGGCTGCGCCAAGGAAACTACGCGACACGACCGTACCGTCGAGCACCAGCTTGCCATCACCGCCGCGACCAAGCGTAATTGCCTCCGGCCGCAAGCTGGCATATCGGCTCGCGGCGCCGAGTTGGCTGACAAATTCCGGTGGGAGCACGTTGGAGGAACCGACAAAATCGGCGACAAAACGTGTCTTTGGCTGTTTGTAGACCTCTTCCGGCGTGCCCAGTTGCTGGATTCGGCCATCATTGAAAACCGCAATGCGGTCGGCCATCGACAATGCCTCCCCCTGGTCGTGGGTAACGAAAACAAAGGTGATGCCAAGGGATTTCTGCAGGGACTTCAGTTCCTCCTGCATCTGCTCGCGAAGCTTAAGATCAAGGGCGCCGAGAGGTTCATCGAGGAGTAGAACCTTCGGCTTGTTGACCAGAGCGCGCGCGAGCGCCACGCGCTGGCGCTGGCCGCCCGATAGCTGCCCAGGGCGGCGGGCGCCATAGCCGGGGAGCTTGACCATTGCCAGAGCCTCTTCGGCTGCCTTGCGCCGTTCGTCCTTTGAAACACCCTTCACCATCAGCCCATAGGCGACATTGTCGAGGATATTAAGGTGCGGAAACAGCGCGTAGTCCTGAAAAACTGTGTTGACGGACCGCCTATAGGGTGGAACGCCTTCCGCGGTTTCCCCGAAAATCTCGATATGCCCGCTCGTCGGTTGCTCGAAGCCGGCCATCAGCCGCAGACACGTGGTTTTGCCTGATCCCGAGGGCCCGAGCATGGCAAAGAACTCGCCCTCGGCGACTGCAAGATCGACGGCGTCCACCGCACGAACCGCACCGAAATGGCGAGAGACGTTCTGGAATAGAACAGCAGTTGACATGGCCTTCCTCCAAACCGTTGGGTGCGGTCCGCCTGAAATTGCTCAATCGCATGCGGCGCTGCCGGCGACCGGCACAAGATGGTCCTGACGGTCGCACGGGTTCCATATCGGAACTGCGCACCAAACTTTTTGAGTGGCGAAACTCAACGCCCGCCGATGACGGCGATATAGTCCGAGACCCAGCGATTATAGGGAACGCACTGTCCCTGCGTTTCGCACTTGGCAACCGGCGTCTTCCAGAACTTGATCTTGGCGAAGTCGTTGTAACCATTATTGGCACAACCCTCGTCAGTCAGAAGCTCATTGCCCTTGCACGCCGCACCGACCGAAGGATTGGCGCCGAACCAGGCGGAGACGTCACCTTGCACCTTGGGCGAAAGCGAGTGTTCGATCCACATATAGGCGCAGTTCGGATGCTTGCTGTCGGCATGCAACATGGTGGTATCGGCCCATCCCGTAGTTCCTTCCTCGGGGAAGACCGAAGCGACCGGCTGCTTCTCGCCCTTGAGCAGGTTGACCTGGAAAGGCCAGGAACCGGACGCGACAACACCTTCATTCTTGAAATCGTCGACCTGAACCATCGCATCATGCCAATAGCGACCGGCGAGGGTCCGCTGAACGCGCAAGATGTCGAGCGCCGCCTTGTACTGGTCCTCGTTCAATTCGTAAGGGTCCTTGATACCGAGCTCGGGCTTGTGAAACATCAGGTAGTTGGCGGCATCGGCAATGTGGATCGGGCCGTCATAGGCCTGGATGCGGCCCTTGTTCGACTTGCCGTCCGGCAGGTTCATTTCCTCGAACACGACGTTCCAGCTCGTCGGCGCCTTATCCTTGAAGATATCGGTATTGTACATAAGGATATTCGGACCCCAGACATAGGGGACGCCGTAGTGGACACCATCGACCGTGTGCCAGGGCGCGTTCTGCATGCGCTCATCGATCGTCTTCCAGCTGGGAATGAGATCGGTGTTGATCGGCTGGACACGCTTGCCGGCGATCAGTCGCCGGGTCGAATCGCCCGATGCCGTCACGAGGTCAAAGCCGCCTTCATTCATCAACGCGACCATTTCGTCGGATGTAGCAGCGGTCTTGACCGTGACCTTGCACCCGGTGTCCTTTTCGAACCCCGTCACCCAGTCGTAGTTCTTGTCGGTGTCGCCGCGCTCGATGTAGCCCGGCCAAGCGACGATGGAGACTTCGCCTTCTCCCTTGCCAAGTTCCTTGAGCGCTTCCTGCGCCATGACCTGTGTCGCAAACACGAGTGAAAGGGTCAGTGCAGTACAGGATTTGAGTAGATGCTTCATGTTTGAATCTCCCCGATTCGGCCGCTGTTTTGCCGGCCATGTTCCCTGATTAGACAGTGCCCCCGTTTCACCGTATTCGCAAATTCATTTATGAGAAGGTAGATATCGGAATTTCCGATATAGGGCTACATCACCGGGTTCGGCCGCTGCGTAGGGCTTCGGCGATGCCGACAAAATCGCGCGCGGCCTGCGGCAGGCTTGATCCCTTGCGCCAGACCATGCCGACCTGCACTACCGGAAGGGCGCCTGAAACGTCGCGGCTCTCGATGCGGTCGCCTTCCAGCGACCACGGGCGATAGACGAGGTCGGGCAGAAGAGCAATGCCGGCGCCGGTCGCCACCAGGCTGCGCACGGCTTCCACCGACCGCGTGCGAAACGCCACGTGTGGGCGTGCGCCGAGCGCGGTCAAAAGCTTGCCGGTATTCTCCTCGATCTCATCGACGGTCAACATGATCAGCGGTTCTTTGGCAATATCGTTGATCGAGATGATGTCAGCGCTGACCAGCGGATGGCCGAGTGGCAGCCAAAGCCGGTACGGCGAGGTCTCGATAATCTCGGCCTGCAGCGCCATGCGGTCGCGCAGATTGGAAATCACCATGACGGCAACGTCGAGTTCGCCGCCGACCAGGAGATGTTCGAGATAGGAACCATTGTCCTCGATGGCGCTCACCTCGACGCCGGGACTGGCGCGGCGGAACCTGGCAAGCAGGTCCGACAGCACGTACCCTGCGACCAGCGACGTTACGCCAAGGTGAAGCTTGCCGGCCATCGTCGGTGCATCGTTCGAAAACGACCGGCGGGCATCGGAGACATCGGCTAGGATTTTCGTGGCATGACGCAGGAACTGGTGGCCGTTATAGGTGATGTCCAGACCCCGCGGATGCCGCTCGAAAAGTTCAACGCCAAGATCGCTTTCAAGCTCCTTCACCGCTTCGGTGATGGATGACTGCGAGATTGAAAGGTTTTGCGCCGCGCGCGTGACGGAGCCCTGCTCGGCGACCGCCACGAAATATTGCAATTGTCGCAGTGTGAATGCCATGTCTCGAGTTAATAGGCCAAGGTTGAAATGGCAAGCAACAGCTTAAAGGAACGGTCGCTTGAAGACCTGGTGGACGCCGGCACGAACCGAGGAGGACGGCACTTCCCACAGATATTCCGATTGGGCTGAGTCATGAATTCACGGAGGCTTGGCGCGCTCAATGGCAAACATTTCTCGGCCGCGAGCGCGTGGCCGCAGCACCGGAGATGTTCGCTGAAGTTATTCTCGCTCTCCGTCTGTTTCTACTTCCGCTTGTCGATGTTGAAAATGAAGAACAGAAATGGTGGCCGGGCGAGCCTTGGTCCAACAAAAACTCTCTGTAAAATGAGCTTTCAGATCATCGCATTAAAAGCTTCGGCAGTCGAATCCGTTGTCGACGCCCAATAAGTAATGGGCTATTGCCAAAAGTTCTAGCATGGGGCCTGCCCTAGCCGAAACGGGGTCCGCCGCCGGCTTTGACCGCGGCAATACGTGAGCGGAGCCGCAATTGGTTCGACCCTGATGCGAGCTTGCCGTTGAGCAAGAAGGACCAGGCAGATAAACTGCGCATCCCTTTGCGGCACTACGCTAGAGGACGGGTTCATGGTCGTCAGAGTAATATTCATCGTGGTTGCGACGGCCGCCTATCTCGCACTTGCCGTCCTGGGATGGGGTGGGCCTCAAGCGTTCTTTTCTCATCCGGCGCTCGCTGCGCTCGCAGTCGTTCTGTTCGCATTGGCGGGCGTTTCGATGTTTGCCGGCGGAAATCTCAGTTCCGGGGAGCGTGAAGATCGCGGCAATCGCTGGGTTCTCATTCCGCTGGGACTGATCGGACTATTGAATGGTTATCTGCCCGCCTATACGGATCGGATGGAGCTTTGGGTCATGGACGGCAATGCCGTTCGCTGGGTCGGTGTCGTCCTGTTTGCGCTCGGTGGGGCGCTACGGCTTTGGCCGGTCTTTGTGCTTGGCGAGCGGTTCAGTGGGCTTGTTGCCATTCAGCCTGGGCATACGCTGGTGACAACGGGTGTCTACAGCGTCATCCGCCACCCGAGCTATCTCGGGCTGTTGGTGAACGCGCTTGGATGGAGTCTTGCCTTTCGCTCCAGCATTGGTGTGTTGCTCACGGCATTCCTCATGCCGCCGATCATTGCACGCATTGGCTCCGAAGAGGCCCTGTTGCACGCCCAGTTCGGCGAGGCGTACCAGGACTATCGCGCCCGTACGGCGCGATTGATTCCAGGCTTTTACTGAACCGGGTTCACAGTTGTTGTTGCGCTCCAAAAGATCGGATATCGAGGCCGAGGCGGCCAAGCAATGCGGGTTTTGATGCCTCTTTCAGATTTCGCCACGCTCAAGACCGCAGAGTGGAACCGGATGGTCGACGTCAACATCAAGGGCGTCCTCAAGACGACCGCTGCTGTGCTGCCGTACATGACGAAGCAGGGCTCCGGCCACATCGTCAACACCTCGTCGATCGGGGGGCGCAAGGTATTCGCGGGCCTGACGGTTTACTGCGCGACGAAGCAGACGGGTGGATTTTATCGTGCCAATGTAGAGGTCGGCAATGTGTGCGGTCCGTTGCCAAAAAGTGTGCCATTACGCGAAAGTAGGCAGTGTACGCATTGGCCCCGTTTTAGTCATTCCCTCTTGGTATTTGCTGGTTACGCGATAGCTACCTTTGCGCGTTCTCGCAGCGGCGGCCCGGCAAGAGCTTGGAATGCACCCTTGGCGGACAGCAGCGACGTACGCCTTGCAGGCAACGAAGGTTGAAGGGAGCAACTTTTCAGTCGCCGTCGCGCAAAAGCGTTCCCGCTGTCGCAAGAGACATCGCAACAATGTCATCCTTGAGCGGATAGGTTTCCTGCCCGGGGTAGACAACAATACGCCTTTCAGGCCTAAGGTCTTCGCAAGCAAGGTAGAATCCTTTTTCGACTTTGGGTGTCAGACTCCGCTTGACTTCAATGGCCCATGGACGGCCACCTGGACGCGTCAGGAGCAGGTCAATTTCTGCGCCGGCCGCGGTTCTATAGAAATTCGCCTGCATACCGTCTGGAGCGGCTGCAATCAGCGTTTCAATGACAAATCCTTCCCAACTTGCGCCAACCACCGGATGACTAAGCAACTGTTCCTCGGTAGAAAGTCCCAGCAGCGTGTGGGTGATCCCGCTGTCGCGAACATAGATGCGGGGCGACTTCACCAGGCGTTTGCCGAGGCTGGCATGCCAAGGTTCAAGCCGACGCACGAGCAAGAGATCAACCAGCAGGTCGAGATAAGAGGCGACGGTTTTGCCATCAACGCCAAGTGCGCGGGCAAAATCGGCCGCATTCAGAAGACTGGATTGGTGGTGCGCGAGCATAGTCCAAAAACGCCTGAGCGTTTCGGCTGGAATTCTTGGCCCGAGCTGGGGGATGTCTCGTTCCAAGTACGCGCGAATGAAATCCTGTCGCCAGCGTTGGCTTGCCCTATCGCTGGGGGCCAGGAAGCTATCGGGGAACCCGCCGCGAAGCCATAGTGTATTGCGTTCCGCTTCTGCGACCTCGAGGCCATCGATCGGATGCATCTCGAGATAGGCTATTCGGCCCGCCAGTGTCTCCCCTGACTGTTTCAACAGCTCGATGGACGCTGATCCAAGCAGCAGGAACTGACCGGCTCTTCGGCCGGATCGCCTGCCACGATCTATAAGACCTCGGAGGTTCTGGAATAGGTTCGGCAGACGGTGTACTTCATCGAGGATGACCAACTTATCCCTGTGCTGACTTAAATAGAGTTCTGGCTCGCTAAGCTTGGCTCGATCAGTATCGGACTCCAGATCCAGATAGATCGACGGTCGGGTCTGGCTGATGTCGAGCGCCAGCGTTGTCTTGCCCACCTGTCGCGGGCCGATGAGAGCTACGGCAGGTCGAGAGTCGATCAGGTCCTTCAGTTCACGTTCAATTCTACGCGTAATCATCCTTGTATTTATGGAGCGTGATTCCACATTTGCAAGGAAAAACTGGCGGCTACCACGGATGAGCGTGTGCTTGTGATCGGCTTCGGCAATTCGGGCGGCGAGATTGCGCTAGACCTCGCCCTGCCGGCGTTGATGTAACGCTTGCGGTGCGCCTGGTCGATTTCATCAACGCGCCGATCCTGCGTCTGGCCGTTGGCAAATACCGAAAAACGCGGACTGCGCCGTGCCGCGAAGGGGCCGCCTCAGATGGTCGAGGGCGATGGGCACATTCTGCTGATCGATATCGGCACACTCGCCAGAATCAGGGATGGTTCGATCGCGGTGCGTAGCGGCATTGATCGTTTCACCGCCCAAGGCGTCATCTTCACAGATGAGCTCAGTGAAAAATTCGACGCTGTAATCCTTGCGACCGGCTTCCGGCCCGACTTGCGGCGATTGATCGTCGACGTAAGACGGCGCATTCGATCAACATGGGATGCCGCTCGCGACGGGGCGGGCAACGCGGGCGCCCGGGCTTTACTTCTGCGGCCAGGCCACGTTGCCGACGGGGCAGCTGCGGGAGATCGCAATTGAGGGGCACCGAATTGCTCAAAGCGCGAAAGCTTTCGCGACAAAGTAGTGTCGTTCACTTCTTCACCAGATGGACGTTGCCAGGCAGCGACGAGATCTGTCGGGCCGTAAGAATCAAGTGGGTGTCACCAAGACCAAGGGTAAATGCCAGCGGTGACGACGGTTCCGGCGAGCGCTGCTGCGCCCCCGTCCGAGTCTGGTTTTATTGTGCGATTTCAGGCTTTATCCTGGCAGTTGGAAGGATGGATAGGTCCGCGGAGGTTGTCTTTTGCAAGGATGTGCAGGTGCAGATCAGCCGTGAAGTCTGCGCAAGAGGAGCCCCAACCGCTGCTCCGGCGGGCTCAAGGTAATATCCGTGCCTTTATGCCGCGCCACGGCTCGAAAACCACGGTCTCGCACGCGTGCCTCGCTCGGCGTATAGCCAAACGCGCGTTTGAAGGCGCGGCTGAATTCGGCGCCGTCGCTGAAACAGCGCTCTTCGGCGATCTCGATAATGCGCCGGTTCTCGGTCGGGTCCGTAAGTGCCGCGTGCGCATCAAGCAGTCGCCGATGCTGAACATAGTGCATGACACCGCCAAATGGTTCGAACATCCGGTAAAGACCGGTGCGCGAGATCGCAAGGTCGCGCCGCAAGGCTTCGGCATTGAAGGACGGGTCAAAGAGCCTTGCCTCGATGATGCGTCGCGCCCGTTCAAGCAGCACGCGGACCATTGGCGCTTGCGCCGCTTGGACATAATCGCGGGAGGGCAGAACACAGGCAAGGATCATGGCGCGTGTGGCGGCGACAAGTTCAGGCAGGTTCGCCGCGTCGATGAGAGGCAGCCGCTTGGCAAGGCCGATGAAGTAGTCGGCAAGAAGCCGTCCCATCCCGGTATCGATCGCAGAAGATTCGGCGCCGCCGAGGGCATGAGCAACTTCAACGCAGAAGTCGCGGGGGACGAACAGCGTCAATATTTCCCCGGCCATCACCTGGCCCGCAAACGCGTTTGCCAGCGCATGGACCTGAATTATGCCCGCGCCGCTGTCAAAACCGCCGGATACGAAATGCGTGCCGATGCCGCCGTCAAGGGGAAGCGTCACCGCCCAATGATCGATCGGGTTCTGGCACATATCGCCGGCACTGACAAAACGCACCGGTTCGCTCCTGATGCGGGCGAAGACGAGAGAGCCGAGATCAAAGACCATCTGCCTTCCCTTAAAGCCCTGTGCGCTGTTGCAAGGCGCTTCGATGTCAAGGATAGGCGAGAAGCTTCGGCGCCAGGCTCCGAACTGGCGTTCCGTCGGCAGTTCACGCGTATCAAATTCGAATGCGGGAATGCGCGTGTGCAAAGGTGCGCCGCAAAAGCCGACAAGCGGACTTTGCGTGAGGCCGGCAATAAGGCTGGCGGAGGCGGTCTCCGGCAGGGCATGGGGATTGGTTGCATTCTCGTATCCCATTGCGTCATGTCCCCCTGGCAACGCAGCGTTTCGAGCAATTCTTTCCCTATCAACGACAAGAACTTTTCGCCCTCAGAGCATGGGCGGTAAAGGCGGGCCGGAGAATTCGATACAGCGCCGTGCCAAATTGCAACGTCGGGATGCGCGTTACTTGATTGACATTGTGGCGCTTTCCGCACTCTTAAGGACGACGAAGAGGCTGATAAGCGCCGCGCTAACGACGTAGAGCGTCGGCGCATAAGGACTTCCTGTAACGCTGATCAACCAGTCGCCGATGAAGGGGGCAAAGCCGCCAAAAAGCGCGGCGGCAAATGCGTAGGATGTTGCCGACAGCCGTGCGCGGTTTTGCGTGGGAAAGAGCTCGGCCATGAATGCCGGGGCGGGGCCCGAGTAGAGGGCGATGGCGAGGCCAAAGACAAGCTGGACGCCGACCATGATCGCAAAGCTTCTCGTGGCAAGGATCAGCCACAGCGCGGGCAATGTCATCAATGCAATCATCGCGCATGACGCAATCAGAAACGGCCGGCGTCCAAATCGATCCGACAACAGGCCGACGATGGGAACGAGCGTTGCGATCGTCAAAAGGCATATGGTGTTGGACCAGGCCGCCAGAGCCGGGGCAAGACCCGCGTGCACCCGCGCATAGATCGGAAGATAGACAAGGAACATGTAAAAGCAGACCGTCCAATGGATGGTGAGGCCAAATGCGACGAGACCCCGCCGTAAATCCGAACGCGCAATGGGCGGGCTGCTGCGGGTCCTGGAAACCGTGCGCCGCAGCGTGCGGTAGGCCGGGGTCTCATCGACGCTCGCGCGTATAAAACGGCCAATCACGCCGAGCAATCCACCGATCAGGAACGGTATCCGCCATCCCCATGCGGCCATGTCGTCGGGCGACAGCAATGAGATGAGAATAGCGGCAATTGCGCTGGCAAGAAGGCTGCCGAGCGCCACGGTCATTGAAAGAAAACTGCTGAAATAGCCACGCCGTCCAGGTGGGGACCACTCTGAAAGGAAGGAAATAGCCACACCGAGTTCCCCGCCAGCGGAAAATCCCTGCAGGAGGCGCGCGAGCAGCAAAAGGATCGGTGCGACCATGCCGATCATTGCGTAAGGCGGCAGCAGGGCGATCATCAACGTGCCGACCGTCATCGTAACGATTGAAAGGAGGAATGCCGGTTTTCGGCCATGGGTGTCGCCGACCCAACCGATCGCGACGGCGCCAAGCGGCCGCAACAAGAATCCGACCCCGAAGACCGCGAAGGTTTCCAGCAAGGCCGTGTGCGCGTCACCGCTGCGAAAGAATGCACGGGCGATATAACTTGCCAGGATACCGTAGGTTATAAAGTCAAACCACTCCAGCGTGTTGCCGAAGAACGTCGCAACGAGGGCGCGCATACGGGCGCGCTCGATGCCTGCAGCTGGCAACGCCGAAAGGGCCGTGTCGGCCTCAGTCGCCATGCTGGGCATCGGCCGCAAACGCTATCGGGCCCGAGGAAGCGATTGCCACATTTCGGTCGTTCTTGACGAGCGAAGGGGCATGACCAAAATGCTCGCTGAAGGCGCGCGAGAAGCTGGCATAGCCGCCATAGCCGACCCGCCTTGCAACCTCGCTGATCGACATACTGCTGTTGCGCAGGAAATTCTGTGCTTCCTCCATGCGAAGGTTGAGGCAGAAGGCATGGGGCGTCACCCCGAAATTGTCGACAAAACCGCTGACGAGCACATTGCGGTTCACCCCGACGCGGACCGCAAGCTGTTCGAGCGTTGGGGGCCGGTGCAGTTCGCGCCCGTAGATTGCTGCCGCGGCTTCAATGGCATGAAATACACTCGGTGCCTGGGCGACCCGTGTCCGTGAGGGAAGCATACTGTTGAGCTGATAAACAATGTCGCAGATTATTTCGGTGGCCTTGTTGGTGAAATAGATGCTGCGCAATGGCTCCTGATATTTGCAGGAAAGGATCTGTTCGCTCGAAATGCGAACCGAACTCACTGCCGGGACCTTCATCGCCTGAACCATGCCAAGGTCGGACGCAAAAATGGGACGATAGGCAGCAGGAATGCGGTCAAGGTTGAGGCCGAAATGTTCGACAAGGTAGGGCCGCTCGACGACGATCAGTATACCCCGCAACCGTTCGCCAGCCCGCGCTTCAGTAATTGATCTCGGGAAGTTGGTAATCTGGATCGAGGCGGAATCGACAGTATCGACATAATCGCCGGCAAGCCGACTATAAGCGCCGGTAAGAATAATCTGGATGCAGACAAAGTTCTTTCGCGATGTATCGATGGCGTAGGGCTGCACGGCCTCGAAATCGAGGATGTGCAGCAAGGTTGAATCGTTAATTCGCCGGTATTGGTGGTGTTTCGTCTTGAAGATATCTTCGGTGGGACCCCACGCTTCGCTGCTGCGGATGACGGGTCTGTTGCGCAATTCGGCCTGAATGGTCCTGAAATCAAGTTCTAGTGTCTTGCGCATGCGCCCCCTAAGAAAAGGTCTTTGGTCGCTTCCTGTTGTTGCTCGAACACAACAAGAAATTGTATCGTGTTGCTATTGATACGGCGACAGCCGGAACGATAAATCAAGGATTAATTGCCATTGTCACCTAAGCAATTGTTCTTATTCACAATTCTGAACTATACCAAGCCACTAACAGAGGGCTGACGACTAACAAAGGGCTAAAGGGAGCGGGTAGATTTGGGCTGGCGGCGCGCTGCTGCTCACGGCCCAGACACGGGCGTGTGTCGATCGAGAATCGCAGGCGGCACGCGCGACAATTCCTGCCTGCCAACTTGGTTCCCGATAATCTTAACGCTCAGGCCCTTACGCGGATAGCCAGTAGCGTGACCAATTTGACCCAAATCGTTCCATCTCAGCATGACGTCGTACGTCTTGCTGCTTGGCGAACGGGAGATGCTCAAAACGTACATGAAAGGAAATGACAGACTAAAGCTTGTCATCGACCTTTTTCAAAAAAGAGCCCCTTCAAAAATCACGCAGCGCATTAGACGCCCAAGATTGACTATCACCCGAAATTAACGAGGGATGTCCCGCAAAGGAACGAACGGCCGTCAAGCGCTATGGGAAAACCGTCAATGAGGTCAGGGGTCAGAAGATACTTTCTTCAGTACCTTTATGATCACCATGTTGGATGATTTCGCCGTTGGCAATTTGGGTCCCGGCACTGGCACCAACTGTTGAAGATTGCTCACTGCCTTCGCCGTGAGGCTGTCTTTTGCCAGCGTTGCAGCTTGCCGATTGGTGCTGGCCGCGACTGTGCCTCAACAAAGATATTTGCTTCTCTTGCTGCTTCAACGAATGCAACCCGGGCGACTGCCGCCGAGCATTCGCCTTGAAGACACTTTCGGACAATTGCCCTGGCCATTGATAGCTTCGACCCCTCTTCGGCCGGCCACTCCTGCGACAGAAATTTCGCCGCGTCAAAAGCCGATCCGATACCAAGCATCTCGCCCGGCTGGATGGTGAGGACCGTTACCGTCTGGAAGGGCTTGTGATTTTCGCTCATTGTATGACCAGTAAATCACAGCGTCATTTGGGGTACTAGTACGTAAAAAAAACCCGCCGCTGGGAATGGTGTTCCGCGCAACGACGGGTCAGGGGTTTTACCAATCGGTACGGGTATGGAACACGATTGGGATAGCAAGTATGAAGCAATAAGCGGCTCGCCACAATCAGGCGTTTCCCCTAGGTGAGCGTGTATTTCCATGGGGCCTGCATATTTAGTTAACCATGCCAACAGCGTCCGCTTGCATGGCAAGATATTTGGATCAAAGTGAACCAACGCCGGACGCAAACCCAACTTTTCGGGGCAAGGCCAACACCGTGTGTGTCCGGCGCCATGCCTTACGTTGAATGCGGGCGAGTGCTCCTGCCTTCAAGGCCGAGATCATCTTAGGCCGTTGGACCGCTTTCCTTGAGATAACGCAACTGGATGGAGCGCTGATCTGGAACCCATTCCTGCGGATCGGTATCGGGGCTCGCTTCGATGAATTGACGAAGCTGATTTGCGGACCAACATGATCGCTTCCCAGCGCGATGGGCGAGTTTCGGTCGCCCCGAGACCATGGCGCGCGAGAACAGCTGCGCACGGAATTGAATGACCGGTTTGGGGTCTGGCGCGCACCATCGGTCGGATGGCCCCTCGCAGGAGGGGCCAATTTCAATTACTGGTTGCCGTGACCACCGCCACCGCTGTTGTTACCGCCGCCGTTGCCTTCGTTGCCGGTACCATTGCCGCCACCGTTGCCAACGCCGACGCCACAGTTTCCGCCGCCGTTGCAGCCATGGGCCGGAGGAGTTGCGTCTGGGGTCTGGTCGCCAGTCTCGGCTTCGGGCTCGCCCTTGTTGTCTGGAACGTCTTTGTTCGGCTCCTTTTCGCTTACAGTGGACTGGCCGATGCCACCGGTCGTGATGTTGTCCTTAGCGTCTTCACCCTTGGCCGGACTACTTGGTGCAGGCGTGCTCGACGCTGGGGCACTCGGTGACGGCGTGTTGGATGCCGTGTTATTCGAACGTGACGGCGTGTTGCTGACAGCAGCACGTGCTTCAGACGCGGCGCCCTGATACGCTTGATATGCCTGTGGCATTCGATGCAGCAGGAGCAGACGCGGCGGCAGCAGGGGCGCTGCGTGCTACACCCTGCGAACGTGCGCCGCCATCATTGCGGAACGAGTTCTGCTTGGCGATCGCGGCGCATGACTGGTTGAACCAAATCTGCGATAGGTTGCGTGAGCAGGTCTGAGCGGCCATAGCTGGGGCAGACACGCTGGCGAACAGGACGCCAAGCACGACGAGTTTCTTCACGATATTTTTCTTTGGCGATGGAGTTCCGAGGTTTGGCCTGCGGTGTTGGTCCATGTTTAATCGGAGCACGATTACTCCACTGTCCCCACGCGATGCGGGACAGTGGAACAATCAAGCGGGGGGTTCCTGCATGAGGGGCCCGTACTTGGTTAAGCTGCTTGCTCTTGAATTAACTTCTTCATTCGGTTGGTGGGGCGCAGATCGCTCAATTCCACAAATGAGCGCCAGTGAGGCCGAATGGCCCTTTCTTTCCAACCGTGCGGGAGTTCTCTAGCAGTTCCAACAAATTCGCGCTTGCGTGGCTGCCAATCTTATGTGTTAGGACCCAATCGGGCTTGGTCAGCCTTCGAACCGCAATTTGGCTATTTGGCCAGTCCGATGTACCAGTGCTCAATACCGCAGGGACTTGGTGCAGCCTGTAATCACTTGCTGCGATTTCTTTAGTTCCGATAGTTCGCAACGGATGTAGACATCATAGACATACCCGCCCTTCGCCACAGCTTGGTTGAGCCAGCAGGCGGCAGGGTTCGGCGGGCGCCACGATGCTCCAGCATGGCGCATGCCGTTCCCCAACCCGAGGCGGGACGACCGTGCGAACGAGGATAAAGGACCGGCATCAACTTCGCATCCAGACGAACCCGACACTACTGCAAGTTAGGCATGGGGTTTCGCGGTCGAAAGGGCCTGCGGCAAAGCCAGCAATAGCGGTTATCAAAGCGAAGGCCGCTATGCGCCGTCGCCATAGATCGGAGTTCGGCTGCCGCCCACGCACCATCAATCAGCACATTCTGCGCGATCCAGCTGTACGGCCTCGGGTAGGAACGTGCCTGCAATGAAGTCATTCTGCGTAAGGTAACGGCCGGCAAACGGATGCGTGCCCTCGACCGTCCAGTCAACGTTCTCGGTGCGCGAACTGCGCGGTGACGTCCTGCTTTTACATCGTAACTTATCCTCTAACCCGCGTGATCCTTCTTGCCTATCCGACGCTTCAAATGCTTCGCCACCGAGCTTGATCACTTCTCGGGCTGACCTGCAGCTGCAAGGATAAGCTGCGCGACCGCAAGGGGCTGCGAAATCAAAGATACGTGGCTCGCATCGAGCTCTACCGTGGTCGCACCCATGCGCTTTGCCATGAAACGTTCAAGATCCGGATCGATCGTCCGGTCGTTTTTTGAAACGGCATACCAGCTCGGTTTCGACCGCCAGGCAGCAACGGTGGTCTTCGCATTGAAAAGCGTGTCGGAAATACGCCCCTGCACGGCGTAGAGGGCTTTTGCCTTTGGGGCAGGCAGATCTCCCGCGAAGTCCCTTATGAAGGCCGCCTCGCTCAGCTGCGCGAAGCCCCCGGCATGAACGAGACCGCTGCTTGCCGGAGGCTTGGGATAGGTTGCGGCAAGTGCGGTGTAGTCTTCGCCGGCATCGGGCGCACGTGCTGCGACATAGACCAGCGCTGTGACCTTTGGATCGACGCCGGTTTCGGTAATGATCATGCCGGCATAGGAGTGACCGACAAGCACCGTCGGCCCATCCAACAGCGCCAGGATACGTTTGGTCGCCTCGACGTCATCGGCAAAGGACGTCAATGGATTTTGGACCGCCATCACATTGAGGCCAGCTTCCTGCAAATACGGAATGACAGCCAGCCAGCAGGAGGCGTCGGCATAGGCCCCATGAACAAGGACGGCGTTTTTGGCAAGGGGCAGGGAGTCCGCATACCCTATTCGGGGCAGGAGGGTCATCGTTGCGCTTGCAACCAGACCCGCGGTAAATGAACGTCTGTCAAGGAGGGTCACAACTGTCTCCTAACTGAATGTCTCGAACGGTCTTCCGATATCTTGCTGCGCAATGGTGGCTATCTGCGCATTTCACGCAAGAGCTGTCCCATCGTCAACCGTTATCTCCGGCGCATGCGCAAACGCGAAGCATCGGGACCCGGAAATCAATGGCAACGGACACGATTGCAGGCCGGCGCGCCGTCATTAGTCAAAAGATCCCATGTCTGGAAATGAGCCGCAGCCAGGGCGGCAGGTGAAAGGCGCTCATGATGAGGTACATTGTCACCATGCCGTCGAGCGTAAATACCCCTTGCGCAGAAGCGCAGACCATGTCGGCTCCGCCACGGGAGGCGGTCAGAAATGCCATCATGGCGAAAGTTGGCGTAGCAGCGAGGCCAAGCCAACCGGCAATGTCCGCCGCATGGCCGCAGGTTTTTTCCAGCGGTCCGCTTTTCTTCATCGGATCGGACGACAGCATGATTGTCACCGCTGACCATATTCGTCGTTAAGACGCCACCATATGCCATGCTCGTTGCGGCCCCTGGGCGCCCTGTCGAGCCACTGATACATCGCCCAGATACTGTCAACGCCCCGCGAATAGCTTGAATAGGTGTGATAGACACAACCATCTTCGAGCACGAAGGCGCTGAGACCGGGCCGGTCGCGCGTATAGGTCGCGACGTCGGTTCCGGTCATGAGGGCCATCAGGGCAACGGGCGCTTGGCTTTCGCGCAGTTGCCCCTCTGGAACCGTCTCGGCCGTGATGGCCGCTGCCGGCGGTTCGCGGCGATAATTATAGACAATATCCCCCTCACGCTGCTGGTCCTCGGTAAACCAGACACTGAAGTCCCCGTTGAAATCGCCAGCCGAAGAGGAGGCCCAGTCGAAGCTCCAGCCCATGCGCTGCTTGAACGCCTGCAACTTGACGAGCGGGGCACGTGATACCGCCGTAAAGGCGACATCATGGTTCTCAAGATGAACCACCGTGCCATTGAAGCCATCGGCAATCGCCGAGCAGGAAGGGCAGCCAGCCCTGTACTCGGGCCCGAACATGAAGTGGTAGACGAGAAGCTGCGAGCGGCCCTTGAAAAGGTCGATGAGCAAGGCACTGCCATTGTCGGTCTCGAAGCGGTATTCTTTGTCGATCCGCACCCAGGGCAGCGCCTGACGCTGCTGTGCGATCGCGTCGCTACGCCGTGTCAGTTCTTTCTCCTTTAAAAGCAGCTCAAGCCGCGCAGCAAGCCATTGCTCGCGCGTACCTACCCTGTGCATGGTCATTGTACTTCTCCTTGTGCCTTTTCTTGTCGTACCATTCCCGGTGCGTACTTTGCGTGGTGGTGCATAGACTAAGGATGCGTCGCGGATGGCGGGAGTGACAAGTTTGACGGGATTTCCATGGACTCGATGATCACCGCCGCTGCACGGATGCTTGCTACCGGAGATTTCCTCGGCGCACTTAAAAGGGTTGCGCTGCGTGACGACGGGCCCGCGCTTGCGCTGCGCGGTATCGCCATGGCGCAGCTCGGTGATCTTGCGCGCGCAAGAGCGCTCCTTAAGATGGCGGCGCGCGCCTTCGGTCCAAGGGAGGCCGTGGCAAGGGCGCGTTGCATCGTTGCCGAAGCCGAGATTGCGCTCGTCTCGCGGGACCTTGCCTGGCCTGTCAGGACACTCGCCGGCGCACGGGTGGTTCTTGAGGCTCATGGCGACCGGTTGAATGCCGCGCATGCGCGCCACGTCGAAGTCCGGCGCCTGCTTTTGATCGGTCATCTCGATGAGGCCGAGCGTCTGCTTGGCGAACCGGATGCGACACGGCTTCCACCACCCTTGAAAGCCGCCTACGAGCTGGTCATTGCCGGGATCGCCGTTCGGCGCCTTAAGACGGGGCTGGCGGGCGCTGCCCTCTGCCGGGCGGAAGGTGCGGCGCGGCAAGCAGGTATTCCGGCACTTTCCGCCGAAGTCGAGCGCGCGTCGCAGGCGCTGAAGATGCCCGCGGCACGCCTGGTTGCGCGGGGCGAGGAACGTTTACTACTTTTAAATGACGTTGAGGCGCTGTTCGCCTCGGGGGTGCTCGTGGTCGATGCCTGCCGCTATGCGGTACGCGATGCAAATGGGATCGTCTCGCTCACCACACGGCCGGTCCTGTTCGCGCTCGCCCGCGCCCTCGGTGCGAACTGGCCGGGCGATGTCTCGCGGCGTACTCTTGTCGCCTGCGCATTTGGTGGCAAGGATGCCGATGAATCGCACCGGGTCCGCCTGCGCGTCGAGATCGGACGGCTTCGCACGGCGCTTGGCCCATTGGCCGATGTGAAGGCCACCCATGCAGGCTTCGTGCTCCTGCCGCGCCGTGCGGGCACGGTCGTCATCCTTACACCCCCTGTCGAGGCGCAACATGGATCGCTGCTCGCCTTGCTTGCCGACGGCGAAGCCTGGTCAAGCTCGGCCCTTTCGATCGCGCTCGGCACAAGCCCTCGCACCGTGCAACGTGCCCTTGATGCATTGGCGGCGGACGGCAAGGTGCAGGCCTTTGGGCGCGGGCCGGCACGCCGCTGGACGGTTCCCTCCATTCCGGGGTTTCCGTCAACTTTGTTACTCCCCGGACCACTGATGAGCAATTAGGATAGGCGCATGAAACATTCCCAGGCTGACATTCTTCGTTTATATGGACCCTTTGCCGGCGTCGACCGCGTGCATGGCGTCACCTATGACGGTGAACACGTCTGGTTTGCGTCGGGAGACAGACTCAACGCCATTGATCCGGCAGATGGAAAGATCGTGCGCTCGATTGATGTCGCCGCCCACGCCGGAACCGCTTTCGACGGCAGGTATCTTTTCCAGATTGCCGAAGATCGCATCCAGAAGGTTGATCCGAAGACGGGCGAGGTGATCTCGACGATACCGGCACCGGGCCAAGGCGGCGATTCCGGCCTTGCCTGGGCTGAAGGGACGCTTTGGGTAGGACAGCATCGGGGCCGCACGATCCATCAGATCGATCCCGAAACCGGGGCAATTTTGCGCACCATCGAATCCAACCGCTTTGTTACTGGCGTGACGTGGGTTGATGGCGAGCTTTGGCACGGGACCTGGGAGGGCGAGG
>NZ_JBBNAM010000035.1:0-3169 GCF_037994425.1 Phyllobacterium sp. | reverse complement strand
GAACCGTTGCTAGCAAAACGATATTCGGAGCGAAGGGTTAATCGCGATCAGCATCGAGTAGACATCCGAGGAAGGCGAAAAGAGCGCGAGGACGCTCACACACGACCGTATCAGGTCACCACAAGTGTCAGTCGCGAAAGCGTTGAACTTGTTCCTCGATGCGACTTCCGACGTTGGCGTCGATGCTCTTCCAATAAGCAATGGCACGGCTGAGGACAGGCTCCCGGACGCCCGAAAGCAGGCTGCCGGCAACCTGGTTCACCAGGGCTGCGCGTTGCGCATCGTCAAACACATTGCGTATCAGATCGCCAGGTTGGGAAAAATCATCGTCGTCGCGTCGCAAATTATAGGCGTTGCGTACCATTGCGCCGTCAGACTCCCAGCCATCCTCGGCCGGCGTGGTTTCGTCGGCCCAGCTGCGCCCACCAGAGTTTGGGGCATAGACCGGCGCGTTTCCACTATGACTATACGCCATTTGTCCGTCGAACATGTAGGAATGAACCGGAACTTTCGGTCGATTGACCGGCAACTGATGGAAGTTGGTCCCTATCCGATTCCGCTGCGCATCGTTGTACGCAAACGCACGGCCGAGGAGCATCTTGTCGGGGGATAGGCCCACACCGGGCACGGTGTTCCCGGGTGAGAAAGCGGCTTGCTCGATCTGCGCGAAGAAGTTCTCGGGATTGCGGCTGAGCGTCATCGTGCCGACCTTGATCAGGGGATAGTCAGCATGAGACCAGGTCTTAGTGAGATCAAACGGATTGATGCGATAGGTCGCCGCTTCACCGTATGGCATGATCTGGACCGACAATTGCCACCGAGGATAGTCGCCTCGGGCAATCGCTTCGAACAGGTCGCGGCGGTGGTAGTCTGCGTCGGCACCGGCTATCGCAATGGCTTCGGCATTGTCAAGAAAAGCGGGCCCCTGCGCTGTGTGGAAATGGTATTTGACCCAGAATTTCTCTCCTGTGCTGTTGATCCACATGTATGTGTGCGAGCCATAGCCGTTCATAAAACGCCAACTCCGGGGCAAGCCCCGCTGCCCCATCAGGTACGTGACCTGGTGGGCTGTTTCAGGATTACTCGTCCAAAAATCCCATTGCATATGATTGTCGCGCAGCCCGGAGTCGGGAAGTCTCTTTTGGCTTCGAATGAAATGTGGGAACTTGATGGGATCGCGAATGAAGAACACCGGCGTATTGTTGCCGACCAAGTCGTAGTTGCCTTCGTCCGTATAGAACTTCAGCGAAAAGCCTCTGACATCCCTCCAAGTGTCGGGGCTGCCTTGCTCGCCCGCAACGGTCGAAAACCGCGCCAGCATTTCCGTGGTGGTGCCTTTTTGGAAAAGGGACGCCTTGGTGTATGCCGACACGTCCTCGGTAGTCACAAATACGCCGAACGCGCCAGAGCCTTTTGCATGCGGCTGCCGCTCGGGAACCTTCTCACGGTTGAAATGCGCTATCTGCTCGAGAAAGTGCACGTCCCGTGGTCGAAACGCTGTGCTTCGGTTCGAAGTTTGACATAGTGATTCTCCTTTTCATGCGTTTGTCAGCGCCCGCGGCCGCGTCTGAAAAGTCCGCTTTTCCGCCGACGGAAATGCTGCTTGCTCGGGTGTTCGAACCAGTCCGCAGCGTTGCCGCGGTACCTGACCGGAGCACCTGCGGCTCTTTCCGGTTATGCTCCTTCCCACTGCGCCTTCACATGAATAGTCAATCGCGCGCGCCATTTCCCGTAGGGAGTTTTCACATGCCGCGATTGATTAATGCGAAAGAGCATTTTGCTGGACAAAGGCAATATTGAGGCTATGTATGTCTAATAGACATACGCGTCAACCTTTTCAAAGCGGACCTTAGGACAGTGCCTTACATCCGAACTCGGGGCATCCACGTGCCTGCCTAGCTGAATCACCAAGGGTTTAATGTATGGGACGCAGCATCCTTGCCCGTACAATAGCAACGCTACCGACGATTTTTCGCGTGGAAGGCAGGCGGGAAGTCTGTTGAAGAGACAAGCAACTGAGGCAAGCTACCGTGATAGTTGCACGACGAATCTGAGGTCCGTATCACGCGGAAGGACATTGAATACTGTTGTCGAGCGCGTGTGAAAAATCTGACGTCCAACGTTCGCATCAGGGAAGACAATCTTTGGCGGCCATGTGGATGTGATCCTTCCGAATGCAGAGGCATATGACTGAAATCGATACCTTCCTAATTGGCGACGTTCACGGCAGGGCCGACCTGCTTCAAGCCCTGCTGCACGAATTGAAGCAAATCGCCCCTTGCCCGTACCAGGTCATCTTCCTGGGGGACCTCATAGATCGCGGACCCGACAGTAAAGCGGTAAGCGCGATTTTCGATGCGCATTGACGGCTGCTGCACCGCTGAGCGCGCCTCGCATCGGTAGCGAGATCCGGCTCTGTTAGGCGGTGGATGTTTTCGGGAAGTTGATCGGTAGCAGGTCGCCGATGTCGGCGTTGTCGTCGCGCTGCGGCAACTCAGTGAGCGCGTGTCGTAGCCAGATCAGAGGGTCGACGCCCCAGGCGCGGCATGTCAGCATGAGACTGTAGATCACGGCGCTGGCCTTGGCTCCGTCAGCAGTGTCGCTGAACAGCCACGATTTTCTTCCGGTCGCAAAAACTCTGATGTCACGTTCCAGAATGTTGTTATCGATGGGCATCCTGCCATCGCTGATGTAGCGCGTCAGATAATCCCACTGGTTCAGAGTGTAGGACACGGCGTCGCCGAGCTTGGTATCGGGTGCGACCTTTGACGCGATATCGTCGAGCCATGACTTGAGGGCGTTCAGCACAGGTAAGCTGTGCTGTTGACGAAAGCGGCGAATGCAGTCGGCCTGCGTTTCATTGGCCTCGGGCATCTTGTCTCGCGCCTGCCTTTCGATCCGGTAGAGTTGTTCAAAGAACCTGAGGGTGCCTGCTCAGGCGGCCCGCCACCTTTCTTTCTGGTTTTGAGGGCGTCGACGAAGCGCCGCCTGGAATGGGCCATGCATCCGACATGGGTTGGGCCATCCAATGTGCGCCAGGCAGTGTAGCCATCGCTCATCAGTATGCCGCGGTAATCGCCGAGAAAGGTCTGCGGATGGATCTGGCCGCGACCGGGCTGATAATCGAGCAGTACGATTGGCTGGTCACTGTCCTCGCCGCTGCGATATG
>NZ_JBBNAM010000034.1:0-41194 GCF_037994425.1 Phyllobacterium sp. | reverse complement strand
TTTTGCCTGTTGCAACGCTTCTTTGACCTGCGGACTCCATCATTCCAATGACCTTTCCTCGTCAAGACAAGACAACTTTCCATCTGGCACGTTCAAGATCAAGCAAGAACCGAGCCAATCTGGCGACAGCCGCTCGCAAAGGCTTGGTGAGGCCGGGCTTGCGGGGCATCGACCGTGGACTTATTCGCGTGAGCCAAGGGTCGAAGAGCCCCCGCGTTTGCCCAGGCGCGGCGCAATGCCCGGCAAGCCTGGCGAGCTTGGCAATGGGCCGGTAGCGGTCGTTGCCGGGCGTGCTTTTTCAAATCCGCTCAACACGTTGGCGCCCTACCCTCACTATCCGGTTCAGCCGTAATGCTTGTCCGGCACCACAACCAGTTTGCCGACGAAAGCCTTGGCCATGAAGTCGGATTGGGCTTTGTGAAAGTCCGAAAGGCGATAGATGCCGGCAACGAGCGGCCTGATTTTGCCCTCCTCAATATAGCGTACGATCCGGCGGAAATCACCGCGCGTTCCTTGCGAGGACCCATGCAGGGCGAGCTGTTTCAGATACATCGTGCGCAAATCAAGCTTGACCACCGGGCCGGCAATCGCGCCGGCCGTGGTATAGCGCCCCTCGGCGCGCAGGATGCGCAACAGGTCGTTGAAGATCGCGCCGCCCACGAGATCGGCGACGACGTCGATCGGCTGGCCGCCCGTTGCTGCGTTGACCGCCGCGACTAGGTCCGGCACGCCGCGGGTGATCACCGCCGCAGCGCCGATGTCAAGCAGCGCCCTTTCCTTGCCCGGCCCAACCAGCGCGTAGGGGATGGCCCCGCGGGCCCGGGCAAGCTGGATGATGCCGGAACCGACACCGCCCGACGCTCCGGTTACGAGAATGCGCTCGCCGGCTTTGAGACCTGCCCTTTCCAGCATCTGTTCGCCGGTCAGGTAGGCGCAGCAGAACGTGGCAAGTTCAACGTCACGCATGTCAGTGTGAACGACGTGCGCATTTTCGGCCGGCACCGTCACATACTCCGCATAGCCGCCATCGCGGCCGTGGCCGATATAGTCGATGTCGGCAAGGCTGTCGTCGTCGCGGTTATATATGGAAAAGTCCACCATCACGCGCTGGCCGATGCGCTGAGCGGACACGCCTTCACCCACGGCGGCGATATTTCCGACAATGTCGGTTCCCTGAATACGCGGAAAGGTCAGCGTCGGCGCCTGGCGTCGCCAGGTCGATACGGCGCCCGCATCCTCCTCGGTCCCGTAGGCGCCTTCACGCACCCAGACATCCGTATTGTTCATGCCGCAGGCTGTGATCGCTATCAGCACCTCACCGCGAGCGGGAACAGGCACTGGAACATCGTTGTTGTAGACCAGCATGTCGAGGCCGCCATGGCCAATGAGCTGCACAGCGGCCATGGTCTTTGGGGGCAATCCATCCATCATCATCTTTTGCCTCAAAGCGTGCTGGCAACTGATGCGACCGCTGCGCCAGCCGCTTTGACAACGCTGTCGGCTTCACCGCGCGTCAGACATAGGGGTGGTGCAAAGCCGAGGATGTCGCCCTGCGGCATGGCCCGGCCAATGACACCACGCTCGGCCAGCGCGGCGGCGATTCGAGGCCCGACTTTCAGGGCGGGATCGAAGAATTTACGGTCGTCCTTGTCGGCGACGAATTCAACGGCGGCCAACATGCCATCGCCGCGGACCTCGCCGACGATCGGATGGTCAGAAAGTGCCTGTGTCAGCTGCGCGCGGAAATAGGCACCGGTCTCGCCGGCATTGTTGACAAGGTCGAGCTTGTCGATGAGTTCAAGGTTGGCAATACCGGCTGCAGCGCAAATCGGGTGCGCCGAATAGGTCCAGCCATGGCCAAGCGCGCCGAGCATGTCCGAGCCCTTGACCAGCACCTGCCAGATTTTTTCCGACACGATGACGCCTGACAGCGGCGCGTAGGCGGAGGTAAGCCCCTTGGCGATGGTGATGAGGTCCGGCTTGATGCCATAATGATCGGAGCCGAACATGGTGCCGAGCCGGCCGAACCCTGTGACGACTTCATCGGCAATCAGAAGAATGTCGTACTTGTTCAAGACCGCCGCGATCTTTTGCCAGTATTGCGCCGGTGGTGGAACAATGCCGCCGGTGCCAAGGATCGGCTCGCCGATGAACGCGGCAATTGTTTCGGGACCTTCGGCCAGAATCATCGCTTCAAGCTTGTCGGCGCACTCCTGGGAAAATTGCTCTTCGCTCAGCGAACGATCCTCGCGGCGAAAATAATAGGGCGCTTGCGTGTGAAGAATGGGGGCACGCGGCAGGTCGAAAGCATTGTGGAAGAGTTCAAGGCCGGTCAGGCTGCCCGTCATTACCCCTGATCCGTGATAACCGCGCCAACGCGAGATGATCTTCTTCTTCTCGGGGCGTCCGAGCACGTTGTTATAGTACCAGACGAGTTTGATATTGGTCTCGTTGGCATCAGAACCGGACAGTCCGAAATAGACGCGGCTCATGGTCTGCGGCGCGCGGTCAATGATCATCTTGGCCAGCGTGATCGAGGCTTGCGTGCTGTGTCCGACATAGGCGTGGTAGTAGGCAAGCTCCTTTGCCTGGGCAGCAATGGCGTCGGCAATCTCCTGGCGGCCATAACCGACATTGACACAATATAGGCCGGCAAAGGCATCGATGCTGGTTCGCCCGGTGCTATCGGTGATGTAAACGCCCTCGCCGCCTTTGATGATCCGCGTTGCCGATTCGCCGCGCGCATGCGTTCCCATGTGGGTTGAAGGGTGGAAAAAATGATCGCGGTCCCAGGCGCTGAGTTCGTTCGAGTGGTCAAGCATGATGATGTCCTTGTTCTCAATCGGAATTATTGCGTATCGATGCACAGATATTTGAGTTCGGTGAACGCCTCGATCCCGTGGCGCGCCCCCTCCCGGCCAAGACCGGATTGCTTGACCCCGCCGAACGGAACCGGAGCGCCTGTAATCTTGACGCGGTTGATCGCAACCATGCCGTATTCAAGTTTGCGGCCAAGGCGCAGCATGCGGCCACCATCTCTGGTGACGACATAGGCGACGAGGCCATAGTCTGTCGCATTGGCGCGCGCTATGACCTCGTCTTCGCTATCAAACGGCGTTATCGCCGCCACGGGGCCGAATGTTTCCTCGCGCATGATGAGGGCGTCATCAGCAACGTTGGTCAAAAGGGTCGGCGCATAGAACAGGCGTCCGGCCGCATGACGCGTGCCGCCGACAATAAGGCGTGCGCCGCGCGCCAGGGCGTCCTGAACCTGGTCCTCGACCTTCGCCACCGCGCGTTCATGCATCAAGGGGCCGATGTCGGCAGCAGGGCTTAGGCCCGGTCCGACATTGAGGGCTCGGATGCGTTTGGCGAAAGCCGCGGTAAAGTCGTCCTGGATGGGCCGCTCGACATAGATGCGGTTGGCAGCAAGACAATCCTGTCCCGAGGTTGCGAATTTGGCGTTGACGGCAATATCGACGGCCCGATCTATCTCTGCGTCGGCAAAGACAATCAGGGGCGCATGGCCTCCGAGCTCCATGACGAGATGTTTCATCGTCGGCGCGCACTGGGCTGCGATCAGCCGGCCGATCTCGGTCGAACCGGTAAAACTCAGCGCACGAACACGCTCGTCTTCGCAAAGGCGCCCGACAATGGACGCTGCCTCGCCGGTGGCAATGTTGAAGACGCCTGCCGGCATTCCGGCCCGATCGGCAAGCTCGGCCAGAGCGAGGGCCGAGAGCGGCGTTTGCGAGGATGGATGAGCGACTATGGTGCAGCCTGCCGCCAGGGCGGCGGCTGCCTTGCGCGTCAGCATCGCTGATGGGAAATTCCAGGGCGTGACGATACCAACAACGCCGATCGCTTCGCGCCGGACGATCATCTCGGCGTGAAGAAGATGACTTGTGATGGTTTCCGTGTTGAGCCGCTTGGCCTCATGTGCATACCATTCGACAAAGGAGGCCGCGTAGTCGATTTCTGCGCGCGATTCTGTGAGCGGTTTACCCTGTTCCAGTGTCATGATCAGGGCGAGATCTTCCCTGGCTTCGATGATCAGCTGATGCCAGTTTGACAACCGCGCCGCGCGCTCCTGCGCCAGTTGATCGCGCCATGAAGGGAAGGCTCTGGCAGCAGCGTCGATGGCAACGCCGGTCTGCCAGGCGTTGAGCTTCGACACCCATGCGAGCGCTTTACCCGATGCCGGATCATTGACCTCGAACGTCTGGCCCGCATCACCCGCGGTCCAGTGACCATCCACATAGGCAAGTTCGCGCAGCATCCGGCGGTCTTTGAGGCGGTCAAGCGCCGGGTGGCGGTCTGGTCGTGCGAAATGGGCGGACATGCGGCTCTCCCGAAAATATTCGGTTAAAGGCTCGCACGCATGCACAGGAGAAAGAGACCGTTTACCCCTGCCCTAAAAGAGAGATTGTCTTCATCCGCACGGATATCAGGAGAGATCGACTAGAACGGTCAGGCTGTCGTTACGAGGTCGCAAACCGGCAGCACCGCGTCATCCTTGACCGTTTTGGTGACGACATAGGTGAAATAGCGATCGATGCCGATTTCGCGCTGCAAAAGTCCGTCCACTAGACGCTGATAGGCGTCGACGTCGCGCGCCATCACCTTCAGCACATAGTCAACCCCGCCCCCGACCGACCAGCATGCGACGATTTCTGGGATGGTTCTGACCGCGCGTTCGAACCGGTCGAAATCCGCCTGGCGGTGGGCTCCGAGCGTGACTTGCATGAGGACGGTCGTAATCGGCGTCACCAGGCGCAGTGCGAGCCTCGCATGGTAGCCGGTAATGATGCCGGCCTTTTCCAGCCGCCTGAGGCGGGTCCAGCAGGGCGTGGGCGAAATCCCCACGCGCTCGGCGAGCGCGAGTTTGGTAATGCGACCTTCGCGCTGGATCGCGTCAAGGATACGGATATCGATCGGATCGAGCTTTGCGGATGTCATCTCATGTCCAGTCTGGTGATTCATAATCATGACGTTGTGATTTTTCGATTGTCAATTGCACTGACTTGGATCACTTATTAATCATGACATCATGGCGCCCAGATCCGACGATGCTCCGACGCCCGGCCTATCTGTCCCTGGCCGAACAGATTGCACGTGCAATCGGCGATGGCAAACTTGAAAACGGGACCCGTCTTAAGACCCACCGGCAGATGGCGGATGACCTCGGTCTTTCGGTCCAGACCGTCAGCCGCGCCTATGAGGAACTCATTCGCCGCAATCTGATTTCGGGCGAGACCGGGCGCGGTACCTTTGTGCGTTCGCTGCGACGCGAACCGGATCCGCCCTACCTGCCGGAACGGCTTGGCGAAGTCATCGACCTTTCCATCCTGAAGCCGATTTGCGAGCCCATGCACCTTGAGCGCATGAAGAAGGCGCTTTCCTGGCTTGCAGAAAACCTGCCGGCAAGTTCGGCGCTTTCCTTCCGGCCCAATGTCGTCTTCCCGCGTCATCGCGCCGTTGCAGTGGAATGGCTGCGCCATTGTGGTCTCAACGTACCTGCATCGAATATCAACCTGACCAATGGCGCGACAGCGGCAATGACGGTTGCGCTGATGAGCGTCGCCCCTCCCGGATCGAAAGTCGCAACCGAAGGGATCGGGCACCACACGCTCACACCGCTTGCCTCCTATCTCGGCCTGACACTTGAGGGACTGGCGATCGACGATGAGGGCATTGACCCACAAGCGCTCGATCAATGCTGCCGCGAGCATGCCATTCGCGCGGTCTTCGTGCAGCCATCGGTCATCAATCCGACCGCAACGCTGATGGGCCTTGAACGGCGAGCGGCGCTGGTCGAAGTCGCGCGGCGGCACGACATCGCCATTATCGAAAGCGATATCCTCGGGCCGCTGGTCGAGGATCGCCCGCCGCCGATTGCAGCGCTTGCGCCGGAACGAACCTTGTACTTCACCAGCTTCACCAAGATCGTGGTGCCGGGGCTGCGCATTGGCTATCTGGTGTCGCCGGATCGTTATGTGGCCGCGGTGGCAAATCGCCATCTCGTTTCCAACTGGATGGCAACACCGATCGTCGCCGAGATTGCCACGCGCTGGGTTTCCGACGGCACGGCACAGGAGCTCGTCAACTGGCAGCGAGATGCGCTGCGCCAAAGGCATGCGGCAGCGGCCGAGGTTCTCAGCGGCATTCCGTTTCTGTCGCATCCGCAAAGTTTGCATATCTGGCTGCCTCTGACCGGCGAGCGCAGCGAGGAAGAGTTCGTTGCCCATGCGCGTTTGCAGGGCGTTGCCATCGCGCCGGGTGCATCGTTCCGGATCTCGCAGGAACAATGGCATCCCGCGGTGCGTATTTCGCTGGGGTCGACAACCGAATCCGAATTGCGTTCGGGACTGGGCGTTGTCGCAAATCTTTTGCGCGGCGACCCGGAACATCTATTGCTCGCGATTTAGCCCGTGGGCCCGATTTTTCATCACGATAATTAATATTGTCATGATTTGATTTTTATAATTGACATGATTTGATAAGTTTCCCATCGTTGCGTACATGAGGCTGTCTCAACGAGAGGAGACACGCATGCCCGCATTGAACAGCCGACCGATCATCGAGATCAACGGCATCAGCAAGAGCTTCGGCGCGTTCAAGGTCCTGAACGATCTGTCGTTCAGCGTCGCGCCCGGCGAGAAGCTTGCACTGATCGGTCCCTCAGGATCGGGCAAGACCACGATCCTTCGCATTTTGATGACTCTTGAAGGCATTGATGGCGGCGATATCAAGGTCGAGGGCGAAAATCTTTACCAGATGCAGCGCAACGGCCAATGGCAAGCGGCAGACGAAGCCCATCTGCACAGGATGCGCGAAAAGATCGGCATGGTGTTCCAGCTGTTCAACCTTTTTCCGCACAAATGCGTGCTCGACAACATTACCCTTGCCCCGATGCTCACCAAAGGCGTTGCGCGCAAGGATGCCGAGCGCCATGCGATCGAGCTTCTCGAAATGGTCGGACTTGCCGACAAGGCGAAATCGATGCCATCGCAATTGTCCGGCGGCCAGAAGCAGCGTGTCGCCATTGCAAGGGCGCTCGCACTCAAGCCGAAAATCATGTTGTTTGACGAAGTGACCTCGGCACTTGATCCCGAACTGGTCGAGGAAGTGCTCAATGTGCTCTGGACGCTTTGCCGCGAGACGGACATGACGATGCTCCTTGTCACCCACGAAATGGGCTTTGCCCATGATTTCGCCGACCGCGTCCTGTTCTTCGATCGCGGCCGCATCGTTGAGGATGGCAAACCCGACGAAATATTCAGACATCCCAAACAGGAACGCACGCAGGCCTTCCTGAAAAAGATCATCGCCGCCGGACACCGCGTGTGACGCCGCAAGACCGCGACGATAACCACAGAAAACCAAAGGAGCTGGGAACATGATGCAACGAAAGACAATAGCCGCATTTATGGGGGCAGCGGCGCTTGCCGCATTGGTATCATCCCTGCCGGCCACGGCAGACGAAGCACTCGATAAACTGAAGGCGCAGGGCTTTGCCCGCATCGCCATCGCCAATGAACCGCCCTTCACCGCGGTCAAGCCGGACGGCACGGTTTCGGGGGCTGCACCGGACGTGGCGCGCGCTGTTTTCAAAAAGCTTGGCGTTAATGACGTGGTCGCCTCGATCTCCGAATATGGCGCAATGATCCCGGGCCTCCAGGCCGGTCGCCATGATGTGGTGACGGCAGGTCTGTTCATGAAGCCGGAACGTTGTGCGGCGGTTGCCTATTCTGAACCGATCCTGTGCGATGCCGAAGCGTTTCTGGTCAAGAAGGGCAATCCGAAAGGCTTCAAGAGCTATGCTGACATCGCCAAGGATGCCAAGGCAACGATCGGCGCGCCCGGCGGCGGCACGGAAGAACGACTGGCCCTGCAAGCGGGCGTTCCCCGCGAGCGTGTCATCGTCGTGCCCGACGGCCAGAGCGGCCTGAAGATGCTGCAGGATGGCCGTATCGACACCTACTCGCTACCGGTTCTTTCGATCAATGATCTCGTCAAGAAAGCCAACGATCCGAACCTTGACGTGGTCGCACCCGTTGCCGGCGCGCCGGTCTATTGCGACGGTGCGGCGTTCCGCAAGAGCGATACGGCGCTGCGCGACGAATTCGACAAGGTTCTCGCCGAAATGAAGAAATCGGGCGAGTTTGCCAAGATCATCGAGCCGTATGGCTTTTCGGCTCAGGCCGCCATGTCCACCACCCGTGACAAGCTCTGCGCCGCAAAATAACGGCGCAACAAGCGACCGCTCCGCTTAAAGGCGGAGCGGCCTTTGATCGCAAATGAAAGGCGCAACGTTAATGGGCCAGTGGGCCGGCTATCTTCATCTTATTCTCGAGGGCGCGCTCGTCACCATCCAGTTGACGCTGATAGGGTCGGCGCTCGCGCTGGTCATGGCCTTTCTCGCCGGCCTCGGGCGGTTGTCGCGTCTGGCTCCGCTACGGTGGCTCGCGACCGCCTATATCGAATTTTTCCGCGGCACCTCCATCTTCGTGCAGTTGTTCTGGGCCTATTTCGTCCTGCCGCTCTTCGGTCTTTCGCTGACCCCGTTGCAGGCGGGTGTCCTGGCGCTTGGCCTCAATGTGGGCGCTTATGGAGCCGAGGTCGTGCGCGGTGCGATCCAGTCGATCGGCAAGGAACAGTACGAGGCCTGCACGGCGCTCAACCTTGGCCGCTGGCAGCGGCTTTACCATGTCATCCTGCCCCAGGCGTTCGTCGTGATGCTGCCGACGTTCGGCAATAACGCGATCGAACTTTTGAAAGGATCGGCCGTGGTCTCGCTCATCTCGCTTGCCGACATGACCTTCCAGGCGCAGGTGGTTCGGGCCCAGACCGGCAGTACACTGTTTCCGTTCCTCACCATCCTCGTTATCTATTTTGCCATCGCCTGCGTCATCTCCTTTGCCATCCGCGGCCTTGAACGGCATTTGACGCGCGGCCTCGACGGCATCAGGTCATAGGAGGCGCAGATGGAATGGGACTGGGCCTTTGTCATGGAAATTCTTCCGACCCTGATCGAGGGTGCGAAGATCACAATTCTGGCGACCTTCCTTGGCTCGATCGTGGCTGCCCTGATCGGTCTCCTCATCGCCATTGTGCGGCGATCAAAAAACCGCCTGATCTCGATGCCGATGGGTTTCATCGCAGAATTCATCCGCGGTACGCCGCTGCTCGTTCAGCTTTATTTCATTTTCTATGTGCTCCCCGATTTCGGGATCACGCTTTCGCCGCTCGTGGCCGGCGTCATCGGACTTGGCCTTCACTACGGCACCTATACCGCGGAAGTTTACCGCGCCGGCATCGACAATGTCGCGCGCGGCCAATGGGAGGCCTCCAAAGCCTGCAACCTCAGTCCCGTGCAGACTTTTGCGCACGTCATCCTGCCGCAAGCCCTGCCACCCATGATCCCTGCCCTTGCCAACTACTTCATCGCGATGTTCAAGGAAACACCGCTCTTATCGGCCATCACGGTGCTTGAACTGATGAACCAGGCACGCAGCATTGCCAATTTCAACTACCGTTACATCGAGCCGATTACCCTGGTTGGCGCGTTCTTCCTGGTGATCAGCCTGATTTCAGTGGCAGGCCTGCGCTGGCTTGAGCATCGCTATGGCCGGATAGACTGAGGAGAAAGCTGATGGATAGTGTCCCGACCATCCGGCAAACCGACCTTGCTCTTGAATTTGACACGCGACCTTTAAAAAAGCGTGCCGGCCTCATCATTCTTGCGACCGACCATACGACTGAACCCGACTTTCAGCGGATGGTCGCCAGCGAGAAGATCGGCCTTTATACGGCGCGCATTGCCTTCGCCAACCCGACGACGCCTGATAATCTGCGGCGCATGCAACCCTCGCTCACTGAGGGCGCCCGCCTGATCCTTCCGGACGAGGATCTGGACGTCATCTGTTATTCGTGCACCTCCGCATCCGTCGTCATTGGCGATGACGTGGTGGCATTGGCGATCAACGAAGCCAAACCTTTTACCCCTGTGGTGACGCCGCCTCTGGCCGCGGTTCGGGGATTTGAGGCAATCGGTGCGCGCCGCATCAGCATTCTCACGCCCTATACGATTGAAACCAGCACGCCGATGGCGCACTATTTTTCCGCCCAAGGGTTCGAAATCGCCAGTTTTACCTGTCTTGGCCTTGACGATGACCGCGCGATGGCGCGCATCGCTCCACAATCGCTGATTGAAGCGGCCCGCGAGGCGACCGCGGGCGATGCGGACGCGCTGTTCATTTCCTGCACGGCTGTGCGCGCCGCGGCAGCCGCCCCGGCCATCGAGCGCGCGATTGGCAAACCGCTTGTCAGCAGCAATCTGGCAACAGCCTGGGCAACGCTGCGCATCTGTGATGACACCCGGCCTCGCCCTGAACTCGGCAGCCTGATGGCGCAGCCTATGGGTCATTGGTAAGTGATGACGAAGGCAATGATATCCCTTGCCGACATCGAGAAGGCCAATGGCATGCTCGCCGGCAAGGTCGCGCGCACGCCGACCGTCCCGTCCTATTCACTTTCGCAGCAAATGGGCGTGCCGGTATTCCTAAAGCTTGAACATCGGCAGGTCACAGGTAGCTTCAAACTGCGCGGTGCCACCAATGCGCTTGGTCATCTGAGCGCGGCGCAAAAAGAGCGCGGTGTCGTCGCAGCATCGACCGGCAATCACGGCCGCGCCCTTGCCTATGCGGCGGGCCTTGTCGGCATTCGCGCCGTTGTGTGCATGTCGTCCCTCGTTCCACGCAACAAGGTCGATGAGATCCAGCGTCTCGGCGCCGAGATTCGCATCATCGGCAAATCTCAGGATGAGGCGCAGGAGGAAGCCAATCGGCTGGTTGCCAGCGCCGGGCTCACCATGGTGCCCCCCTTCGACGATGCGGCGATCATCGCCGGCCAGGGAACGCTGGGGCTTGAGATCGTCAAGGACGTTCCCGATGTCGATACCGTGCTTGTTCCCGTCTCGGGCGGTGGGCTCGCATCGGGGGTCGCGGCGGCCGTCAAAGGCATGCGCGCGCCAGCGAAGATCATCGGTGTATCGATGGCAAAGGGCGCTGCGATGCGTGCCAGCCTTGATGCCGGAAAACCGGTCCTTGTGCCGGAATTTGCAAGCCTTGCCGATTCGCTTGGCGGTGGCATCGGGCTCGACAATCGCCTCACCTTTGCGATGGTGCGTGACCTTGTTAACGACGTCATTCTGCTTTGCGAGGCGGACATCGCATCAGGCATAGCGCATGCCTATACGAAGGAGCGGGAAGTCATCGAGGGCGCGGCGGCCGTCGGCATCGGGGCCCTGCTTGCCGGCAAGGTAAAGGCGAATGGTCCGATCGTCATCATTCTTTCCGGCCAAAATGTCGACATGGAACAACACCGCCGCATCATCTGCGCGGCAACCCCGCGTGAAAGGGCCGTGCCATGACCCGCATGACAATCCTTGGCGAAGCTGATCTGCGCAAGATCGTGCCACTTGATCTTGATGCCATTGCCTGCATCGAGGGCGCCTTTAAGGCGCTTGCGACGGGGGCGGTGGCCATGCCACCCATTTTGCGGCTCGATATTCCCGAGCATCGCGGCGAAGTCGATGTGAAGACAGCCTATGTCCCCGGAATCGACGGCTTTGCGATCAAGATCAGCCCGGGCTTTTTCGACAACCCGAAACTCGGCCTTGCAAGTGTCAACGGCATGATGGTTCTTCTCAGCAGCCATACGGGCCTTGTTGAGGCGCTCTTGCTTGACAACGGCTATCTGACCGACGTTCGCACCGCGGCTGCAGGCGCCGTCGCGGCCAGGCACCTGTCGCGTCCGGACGCATGCGTTGCCGCGATCTTCGGCGCGGGCGTGCAGGCGCGGCTGCAGCTTGAGGCCCTGACGCTGGTCCGTCCGATAAAGAGCGCCCGCCTGTGGGCCCGCGACCTCGACAAGGCGCGGACGGCCGCACGCGAACTTGAAGACAAGCTGGCCATTGCCGTCAGCGCGGTGAACGATCCGAGAGCGGCCGTGCGCGACGCGGATATCATCGTCACAACGACGCCTGCTCCGGCGCCGATCCTCGAAAAGGAATGGCTGCAATCGGGCCAGCATATTACGGCAATGGGTTCGGATGCCGAGCACAAGAACGAGCTTGATCCGGCGATCATTGTGGCGGCCGATCTCTACGTTGCCGACAGCCTAAAACAGACACGTCGTCTCGGCGAGCTTCACCACGCCATCGACGCGGGGCTGGTCGACGCTGCGGCAGCATTTCCCGAACTTGGCGCCGTCATTGCCGGATCGGCAAAGGGGCGGCCGTCAAAAGGTGCCATTACCGTTGCCGATCTTACCGGCACCGGCGTGCAGGATACCGCTATTGCCACGCTCGCCCGCGACCGCGCCGCGCGCGCAAATGCCGGGATGCAATTCGAAAGCTAGGACGGGCCTTGCGCCCAAGCATGAGGAAACCCACAATGACCGAGCCAAATCTCAAGTTCACGCCGCAGGAATTTGCCGAAAGATTGCACAAGACCCGTGCGGCCATGCAAGAGCGCGGCATCGATCTCCTCATCTGCAGCGATCCTTCCAATATGGCCTGGCTTACCGGATATGATGGCTGGTCGTTCTATGTTCATCAGGCGGTGCTCGTTCCGCCGGAGGGCGAGCCTTTATGGTATGGCCGCGGGCAGGATGCAAATGGGGCAAAACGCACCGCCTATCTGGCGTATGACAACATCATCGGCTATCCCGACCACTATGTTCAATCGACAGAGCGTCACCCCATGGACCTCTTGTCGAAGATCATTGTCGAGCGCGGCTGGGACAGGCTGACGATCGCCGTGGAGATGGATAATTACTGGTTCTCCGCGCAGGCTTACGCATCCTTGCAAAAACATCTGCCCAATGCGCGTTTCGTTGATGGCACCGCGCTCGTCAACTGGCAGCGCGCGGTGAAAAGTCCGACCGAACTGGACTACATGCGCAAGGCGGCGCGCATCGTCGAGGTCATGCACCAGCGAATTGTCGAGAAGGTTGAGCCCGGAATGCGCAAATGCGACCTCGTGGCTGAGATCTACGATGCGGGCATTCGCGGAACCGATGGCTTTGGCGGCGATTATCCAGCCATCGTCCCGCTTCTCCCATCGGGCGCGGACGCGACGGCACCGCATCTGACCTGGGATGACAGGCCGATGCAGCGCGGCGAAGGCACGTTCTTCGAGATTGCCGGCTGCTACAACCGCTATCACGTGCCACTTTCACGCACCGTGTTTCTCGGCAAACCCACCCAGGCATTTCTAGACGCCGAAAAGGCGACGCTCGAAGGGATGGAGGCTGGCCTTGCGGCTGCAAGGCCCGGCAATGCCTGCGAAGACATCGCCAATGCCTTCTTTGCGGTTTTGAAGAAGTACGGGATCATCAAGGATAACCGCACCGGCTATCCGATCGGCATTTCCTATCCGCCCGATTGGGGTGAACGCACGATGAGCCTGCGTCCGGGTGACAGGACCGAACTCAAGCCGGGCATGACCTTTCATTTCATGACCGGGCTTTGGCTCGAAACGATGGGTCTTGAGATCACGGAAAGCATCCTGATCACCGACACCGGAGTCGAATGCCTGGCCAATGTGCCGCGCAAGCTCTTTGTCAAGAACTGAGGTGATGATGCGGTCGACAACCCTTGCGCCTTCGCCGGTGACGGCGACCATTGATCTTGATAAAGACGGCGTCCAGCACGGATTCTTGCGCCTGCCCTACAGCCGCGATGATTCGGCCTGGGGTTCTGTCATGATCCCGATCACCGTCATCCGCAACGGCAAAGGGCCAACCGCGCTGCTCACCGGAGGCAATCACGGCGATGAGTATGAGGGACCGATCGCGCTTTTCGACCTTGCCCGCACACTTGACGTTGGCAGTGTCACCGGCACGGTGATCATTGTTCCGGCGATGAACTATCCGGCATTTGCCGCCGGCACGCGCACCTCGCCCATCGACAAGGGCAACATGAACCGCAGTTATCCAGGCCAGCCCGACGGCACGGTCACCCAGAAGATCGCGGACTATTTCACCCGTGCGTTGTTGCCGCGTGCCGACATTGTCCTTGATTTTCATTCTGGCGGAAAGACCCTCGACTTCGTGCCGTTTGCCGCAGCCCACATCCTCAAGGACAAGGCGCAGGAGGCCAGGGGCTTTGCCGCGGTGAAGGCATTTTCGGCACCTTGGTCAATGCGCATGCTCGAGATCGACGCGGTCGGCATGTATGACACCACGGCCGAAGACATGGGAAAGGTCTTCGTGACCACCGAACTTGGTGGCGGCGGCACGGCGAGGGCCGAAACGGTGGCCATCGCCAAACGCGGCGCGATGAATGTGCTGCGCCATGCCGGCATCGTGGGCGGTGCGATCGATGCCTTGGAAACGCGCTGGCTCGACATGCCCTCGGGAGACTGTTTTGCTTTTGCGGAAGACGCCGGGATGATCGAGACCATGGTCGATCTTGGCGAAAATGTCACGAAAGGTCAGCTGATCGCGCGCATTCATGCCATTGGTCGCACCGGGGTTGCGCCCGCCGAAGTCCGGGCAAAGCTTGGTGGTCTGCTCGCGGCCCGGCATTTTCCCGGCCTGATCAAGCCGGGAGACTGCGCGGCCGTCATCGGCGTTGAGGTCTAGAAGGCAAGGCCAGAAAATGAAGGGAATGCCCAGACCGCACGATGGCTGGCGCCTCAAGACGGGTTGAGGCCTCCTGTCGCCCCATAGCCCAACGCCATCCTAGCCTGTTGTGTCTACGTTTTCAGAAGAAAAAATCAGCGCACCCATTCCCACCGGTAGCAAAGTGAGCCTGCCATCCTTCTCTTGGTGGTCGATGCGCAAACGACGACATGCTATGAACCTTGTGAATCAGAAATCGGTTACGCTGGGTGTCATGATTTTCCACTGGAAACCTTTGGCGCGCGTGCTTGGGACGCTAACCCTTGCAGCGATGCTGGCGATGAGTGACCATTCGGCCGAGGCATGCACGCGCCTCGTCTATCTTGGTCCGGATGATAATATCATCACGGCACGCTCCATGGACTGGAAGAGTGATGTTGCGACAAACCTTTGGGTTCTGCCGCGCGGCATAGAGCGCAGCGGCCAAGCAGGATCCAATTCCATCGCGTGGACGTCAAAATTTGGCAGCGTCGTTGCCACCGGATATGATGTTTCGACGACCGACGGTGTCAACGAGGCTGGCCTCAACGCAAACCTTCTTTGGCTGGTTGAATCCGAATACCCGAAATTCGACCAGCATTCAAAACCCGGATTGACCATTGCTGCCTGGGCCCAGTATGTCCTTGATAATTTTGCGACGGTCGCCGAGGCCGTCGCGGCCCTGGAAAAAGAGCCATTCACGATTGTCACGGATAATGTCCCCGGTGAAAACCGCCTGACGACGTTGCATCTTTCCATGTCCGACGCGACCGGCGACAGCGCGATTGTCGAATACATCAACGGCAGGCAGGTCATCCATCACAGCCGCGTTTATCAGGTCATGACCAATTCTCCGGTCTTCGACCAGCAATTGGCGCTGAACACCTACTGGAAACAGATCGGTGGAACCGTCATGCTTCCGGGGACAAACCGCGCCGCCGACCGCTTCGCCCGCGCATCCTTTTATGTCAATGCCATTCCGAAGGACAAAAACCCGAACCTTGCATTGGCCAGCGTCTTCAGCGTGATCCGCAATGTCTCGGTGCCATATGGCCTGAATACGCCGCAGGAACCGAACATCTCATCCACACGCTGGCGCACGGTCTTTGATCACAAGCGCAAGCTCTACTTCTTCGAATCGGCCCTTACGCCAAATACCTTCTGGGTTGATCTCAACGCGCTCGATTTGACCAAGGAGAGCGGCAAGGTGATGAAGCTCGACCTCGGCGAAAACCAGGACCACACCTATTCGGGAGACGCCACCTTGAACTTTCGTGTCGCCAGGCCGTTTGAATTCCTCGGGCTGGCGAAGTAGGCTCTTTGCGGATGCCTAGCCGCGTTGGCGCCGCGCGGCCAGAACATGGCGAATCCGTCGCGCAAGCGTTTCCCGTTGATAGGGTTTTGACAACAATTCCACGCCGGGATCCAGTCGGCCGCCATGCACGATGGCATTTTCGGTATATCCCGAGGTAAACAGGACCGCGATCTGCGGTAGGCGCTGGCGCGCCTTGCGGGCAAGTTCGGGGCTGCCGAGGGGGCCGGGCATGACCACGTCGGTAAACAGGACGTCGATGGGCACACCGCTCTCGATGATGGAGAGCGCGCTTGCCGCGTCCTTGGCCTTGAGCACGCGATAGCCAAGATCCCCCAGCATTTCGACGACAGTGGTCCTGACTTCTTCATCGTCCTCGGCGACCAGGATCGTCTCGCTACCGCCGATCGTCGGACCGAGATCGGTCTCGATCAGGACATCCTCGTTCTGCTGGATGCGCGGAAGGTAAAGCTTGACTGTGGTGCCCTCTCCAACTTCGGAATAGATCTTCACGTGGCCGCCGGACTGCCTGACGAAGCCATAGACCATCGACAGGCCAAGACCCGTCCCTCGGCCGACCGATTTGGTGGAAAAGAATGGTTCGAAGGCCTGGGCAAGCACCGTCGGCGTCATTCCGGTTCCGGTATCGGTCACCGCCAACAGGACAAATTGACCGGCTTCAGCTTCAGGATTTTGTCGCGCATAGGCCTCATCGAGCGAGGCATTGCCAACTTCGATCGTCAGCTTGCCGCCGTCTGGCATGGCGTCGCGGGCATTTATCGCGAGATTGAGGAGCGCGTTCTCGATCTGGGTCGGATCGACCAACGTATTCCACAGACCACCGGAGCGGACGATTTCGATCTCGATTGCTTCACCGATCGTCCGTCTGAGCATGTCACCCATATTGGCGATGAACCGGCCGATGTTGACGACCTTGGGTTCGAGCGGCTGCCTGCGTCCAAATGCAAGGAGCTGACTTGCGAGTTTTGAGCCACGGCTGACGCCGGCCAGCGCATTCTCAATCCGCCGCTCGCCGCGCGCATTGCCCGCAATATCTTTGGCGAGAAGCTGAAGATTGCCGGAAATGATCTGCAGGAGATTGTTGAAATCGTGGGCGACGCCCCCGGTAAGCTGGCCGAGCGCTTCCATCTTCTGGGATTGGCGCAACTGTTCCTCGGCCTTCGATCGTTCGGCGATTTCTTCAAGCACGCGCTGCTCGAGGGTGGTGTTGAGGCGTTGCAGAGCCTCTTCTGTCTGGCGCCGCACCGACAATTCGCGCTCCGCTGCCTGGAACAGGCGGGCATTGTCGATTGCTGTCGCCGCCTGGCCGGCTATTCCGACCAGCAGTGTTTCATGATCGGGCAGGAATTTGCCCGTCTCACCATGGCCAAAGAACAGCCCGCCCAGGACCTCGCCGGAGCGCGATGTCACCGGAACCGCCAGATAGCTGCGAACAGGCAAGTGTCCTTCGGGCATTCCCCAGTATGGCCCGTTGTTTCCATAGCGGGGATCATCAAGGATATCATCGGAGCGGACGACGCCCTCGCCCTTGAACGTCGGTTCGAACACGGCCGTATTGCGCGGCATTGGAAACTTGGAAAAGGTATTACGATCAACGCCCGAGAGCGCATAGAGCATATAGCTTTCGCCCTCCTTGCTCAGAACGTTATAGAAAAAGGCACCGAATTGCGCGCCGGTGAGCGCGACGCCGGCATCGGTTACCAACTGGACCACCTTGCCGAGGTCAAGTTCGGCTGCCATGTTGGCGCCGGTGCGGTTCAAAATCTGGAGGAACCGCGTTTCGTTGCGAAGGGCTTCCTCGGCCCTGACCTTCGCAGTCGTCTCCACCACGATCGCCATGACACCGGCCGGCACCCCCATTTCGTTGATCAGGGGCGAATAGTCCAGATTCATCCAGACCCGCTCAGGCTTGCCGGTGCGATAGAGCACGAGCTCCTGATCGGTATAGGCGAGCGTTCCTCCTGCAAGACCCACTTTCATGACATTGTCGTTGAAATCGGCGACTTCCGGCCACCCTTTCCTGACCTCGGTACCGAGCAGTTGCGGGTGGCGGCCGCCTGCAAATACCGAATAGGCGTCATTATAGATCATGATGCCGCGCTCGCCCCAGAGCGTGACGATCGGCACGGGGGAATGGAGAATGAGCGATATTGTCGATTTCAGGCTTTGCGGCCAGGAGGCGATGTCGCCAAGCGGCGTTGATGACCAGTCGTGGCTCGCGATTAGCCGCGCAAGTTCGCCATCAGGACGCAAGAACGGTTGACTGATGCTTGGCGACACCCCATCTTCGGCACTCATAGTGGCTCCCGCAATATCGGGGTTGCAAACGTTTCTTGCGATGAAGAGCGCCGGAACCTTTGTGGCTTCCCTCCCGAGCGGCATAACGCGGACGGCCGAAAACTTGTTCCCGATCGCCTTTTTTTGACCGTCACTTGACGAGCGCCTTGGCGATTTGCGAGGCAAGTTCGGCTTGCGTATAGGGCTTGCCCAGCCTTGGCAGGTCAATTCCCGATCCGGCCGGTAGATCGGCATAGCCGGTGGCAACGAGGATCGGCAGTTGCGGGTGCATCGACAGTGCGCTTTCGGCAAGCTCGGCGCCGGTCATGTGCGGCATGGAATAGTCGGTGATCAAAAGGTCAATCTCCTTGCCGCTTTCAAGGAACTTGAGTGCATCGGCTCCGGAGTTCGCCTCGTAGACCTCGTGGCCAAGGTCTTCCAGCATGTCGACCGTGCTCATGGCGATCAGGGCGTCGTCGTCGACGACCAGAATGCGCGCCCTTGTCCCTGAGCTTGCGGTACGGGCCTCTTCACTGACCGTCTCTGTTGCCTTGAAAGCGCCGGTCACCGGTAGCCAGAGTTCAGCAGTCGTTCCCTTGCCAGGCCGGCTCGTCATGCGCAGCGCACCCTTGAGCTGCAAGGCAAGCCCGTGGATCATCGACAGGCCCAATCCCGTTCCCTTGCCAAGCTCCTTGGTCGAAAAGAAGGGATCAATGGCCCGTTTGAGCGTCTCTGCAGACATTCCAAGGCCGGTGTCGCTGACAGCAAGCACGACGTAGTCCCCGGCGCCCAGATCATCGGCACCCGCCGTGATGTTGGCCTGTCTAAGGCTGACGACAATCTCGCCGCCATCGGCCATGGCGTCGCGTGAGTTGACGACAAGATTGAGAAGCGCGAGCTCGATCTGGTTGGCGTCGGCCAAAACCGCGGGAAGCGCCCTGGGGACTTCGTAGGTGATATGAACGCTGTTGCCGACCGATTTGGCCAATAGGTCATTCAGGCCTCCAACGAGTGCAACAAGATCAGTCGGTTCGAGCCTAAGGTCCTGACGGCGGGCAAATGCGAGCAGGCGCTGTGTCAGGGCTGCGCCGCGTTGCGCCCCTTGGAGCGCGCCTTCAACCAGGCGCACGGCTTTCGGGTTTGTCGAAACCGATTTGCGTAACAGATCGAGATTGCCAAGCACCGCCATCAAGAGATTGTTGAAGTCATGTGCCACGCCGCCGGTCAATTGTCCGATGGCTTCCATCTTCTGCGCCTGGCGCAGCTGTTCCTCGGCCACTTCCCTCTGCCTGATCTCATCAAGCAGCGTCTTGTGCGCCTGCTCAAGTTCCCTTGTCCGCTTTATGACACGCTCTTCAAGGGTCTCATTGAGGCGCACGAGTTCGGCTTCCGCAACCTTTCTGCCGGTAATGTCAGAACACACGCCCACCAGCCGCGACGGATTGCCAAGCCGATCCGACACAATCCGCGCCCGTGCATCGGCCCAATGGGTGCTGCCGTCCGGCCATACCGTTCGATACTCGAGCTGAAGATCGCGACCAGTTGCGTGGGTGGTGGCAACGGCCATGAGGACTTTTTGCCTGTCCTCGGGATGAATGCTGGCGACGAGGTCGTCATAGGTAAGACCCTGATCGCCGGCGCGGCCGAAGATGGCCCTGAACACGTCGGACGTCACAAGTCTGTTGGTTTGAAAGTCGAGCTCCCAGGTGCCAAGGTTTCCGGCAAGAAGTGCGGTCTGAAGGCGCTCCTCGCCCTCGCGCAGCGCCTCAAGCCCGCCCAAGGCCTCGTATTGGCGTCCCCGGGCTTTGAGCGCCGTCTTGGCGACGCTGACGAAGGTGGTCGCATGAAAGGGTCGCTCGAGAAAGGTCACATTGCGCAGGATTTCCGACAATCGTGCCGCCGCGGGGTTTCGTTCGGGTCCACCGCCCCGATGCGTCAGCACAATGAATGGCAGATCCGACCAGCTCGGCTGCTTCTCGATCCACAAGGCAAGCGGCGTCAGGTCGGCGTTGCTTATGGCTTCTTCGGTCACGACCGCAAATGTCGTGCTCTCATCCAGCCAGGAGGCCAGCACCTCAAGGCCGGGGCATACGACAGAACCGATGGCGGCTTCCTTGAGAATGGAGGCCGCGACCGGCGCATCGCGGCCGATGGGCGCGTAGATCAGCGCCCTGGTCTTGCCCTGTTCGCTAATGGGTGTCATCCACGACGCCCAACCCAAGCAGCGGTTCCGCCTTGCCGACGAATGTGGGAACCCCGCGCAAGACACCCTGGAATTCATCGAGAGGCTGGCCAAGGGAGAGGCCCTGCTTCGTGATGCGGAATTCGCGAATGGTGTCCTCGTGATTTCCAGTCCGTTTCTTGATCACCGACACAGCACGGCGCACCTTGCCGCGCGCTTCAAAGTAGCGCAAAAGCACGACCGTATCGGCGAGGTAGGTCACGTCGACCGGCGCTTTCATATCCCCGACCAGACCATGTTGCGCCACGGTCAGAACAGTGGTGGCGCCCTGGCGGTTCAGATATTGCAAAAGCTCGTGCATATGCAGGACGAGAGCGTTCTCCTCGGGCATGGATGCCTGGTAGCCGTTGAGGCTGTCAATGACCACGGTCCGGGCATTGGCTCTGTCGACGCAATCGCGCACGCGATGTGCGAACTCGCCGGGTGAAAGTTCGGCCGCGTCCAGCTGTTCTATATGAAGCTTGCCGTCATCGCGCATTTTCTCAAGATCGATGCCGATAACCCTTGTCCGATCGAACAGGAGGCTGAGTTCCTCGTCGAATACGAAGATGGCGGCCGTTTCGCCGCGCGCGATGGCGGAGGCGACAAACTGCAACGCAAACGTCGTCTTGCCCGTTCCCGCCGGGCCAAGCACCAGACAGCTCGACCCGCGTTCAAGGCCACCGCCGAGGAGGTCGTCGAATTCCCCGATACCGCTCGTGAGCCGGTCACGCCGGAAAGTCTTTCGATGCTCAAGAGCAACCAGACGCGGAAAGGCGACGACCCCGCCGGTCTTGATGACAAAATCGTGGAAACCGCCACGGAACGCCTGTCCCCGGTACTTGACGACACGCAGGCGACGGCGCTCGGAACCATAGTTCGGCGCCAGTTCCTCAAGCTTGATGACGCCGTGGACAACGCTGTGCACGGTCTTGTCGAGGGCGTCCGACGTCAGGTCATCGAGGAGGAGAACGGTCGCGCCCTGTTTGGCAAAATAGTGCTTGAGCGCCAGGATCTGGCGGCGGTAGCGCAGCGATCCTTGCGCGAGCAGGCGTATTTCCGAAAGACTGTCGAGGACAACGCGCTTTGGTCTGACGCGCTCGAACGTTTCGAAAATGGCCTTGGTGGTCTCGCCGAGCTCAAGGTCGGAAGAATAGAGCAGACTTTGCTGCTGCTCGGCGTCGAGAAGACTCTCGGGCGGAACCAATTCGTAGATGTCGATATTCGCGTCAATGTTGAGCCCGTGCGAGCTGGCGCCCTCGCGAAGTTCGTCTTCGGTTTCCGATAAAGTGACATAAAGCCCTTTTTCGCCGACCGCTGCCCCTTCGAGCAGGAAGCGCAGCGCTATGGTTGTCTTGCCAGTGCCGGGATTACCCTCGAGAAGGAAAACCCTTCCCTCGCTGAGGCCACCGGCCAGGATATCATCAAGTCCCGGAACGCCGGTGCGCGCTTTCTTCAAACTCCCGGGTACAACCATGCCTTGCTCCGTTCCCTCGCCGTCCAAACAGTACTGATCCAGGCCCCGCAAAACAGCTGGGCCATTGGATGAAGGGCGGAATAGTGAGTTTCATGCCCCCCCGGCGCTGTCTGAAGGCCAATAACGTCCCATCTCCGCTATCGTTCCCTTCAAGGATCGGAAAATTGTCCGTGCCTCAGAGCAAGGCGCCGACGCTTCAGCTCATTTATCGAAGAAATCGGCGCCATGTGGCGTGAAGCGATCGGTCAGGCTGCCTTTTCCCAAGGCCTTGACACCATGAACGACGGGTACGCGTGCAATCGAACGCGACCTGCATCAGCTCGTCGGTGTGAATACGCGGCGTCGATTGCCTTTCCTCCGTGCCATGACCATGTCACTCTTGCATCACTCAGAAGGGCCTATGATTAATATCCTGGTCGCCACATTGCCCCCCAAAGCCGGCGATCAGCTTTAGGAGGAGCAAGAAACGATAAGGTTCCCCCTTGTATCCGTTTCCCTCCTCCTTTTTTTGACGCTCTTTACCTGACGTCCGGCATTTGTGCGACACAGGCAAAATCGATATTACAACCTCGTATGTTTCCGCAACCTTGACCATTGACAGCTCTGTTGCGGTGCAGCAATGTGGCGGCGTCGAGAGGCCAACACGTCTCGATGTGAGGTCCGGTGTGTCACCTTGAGCGACATGCCGGACCTCACCTTTACATTATCGTGAATTGACGGGGGGCTGCCTGCGGGCGCACGCTAACGGTGTTGCGTCTAGCGATCTGCAACAAAGGGGCTCGGCTCGTCCATTCCTTTCTCCTCGGACCGAGCCCTTACCGTCCAATCGGATTTCTGCTGAAGGTTCTCCCAAAAGGCGTTGATCACCGCACTTCACGCATCCTTCGTGTCAACAAACCCGCCCCGTCGTGCCGCGTGCGGAATGGACCAGCCGAAATAGACTTCGGCCTCGGTTATCTTGCCATCGCGCACGGTCAATATCTCAGTGTTGCGAAACCGGTGACCGTCGGTGCCGTGTCCCTCATAGGTGACAAGGACCTTGTCGCGGTGAGGCACAAGATGAATGAATTCAAAGGCAACGAGACTTTCGCTGTTGGGCCAGCAACGTTGAAAGTAAGTCGCCCGGTCGATGCGGTTGTCGAGCGGGCTGGTGAAGTGAAAATCCTCGGCGAAAAGGCCCTCGATTGCCGCACGATCCTTGGCGACATAGGCTTGATAGCTCGCCCGGGCGATGTCGATGATGTCCTTCGTCATCGCGCGACCCTCCATTGGCTCCATCCGCCAGGCAACGACGCCGGCTACTGCGTCCCGTTCGGATTGTTGGTTTGCGACGGGCCACCGGATCCTGTCTGAGGGGCCGGATTGCTGTCTTGAGGTGCATTGACCACAGGGGCATTTTCTGGCGTCTGTGGCGGTGCGACCGTGCTTTGGTTGTTTTCCCGCGTTGCATCATCGGTGCTTTGCCCGTAGAGCTCCGCGGCGCCCCAGGCAACAATGGCAAGCAGCAGGCCAATGACCAGAATATTGAGGACAGGACGCCCCGGCGGACCCTGTCGTGCCTCGTTGGCGGTCTCCTGGACCGGCGTTTGCGTCGGATTGTTTTTCATGACGGCACCTTTCCATTTTTCAAAAATGGAACCGCCGAAGCCCTGGATGGTTCCAGGATGTCCGGCGGTTTCGCATATTGGCAAGGACGCTCTCTAGAGCGGAAAAACCGAAGAAGCGTCCCTTCTTCACGCTAAAGCGGACGATAGTCGCGAAGACGTTCACGCTCGCGCGCAAGTTCCTCTTCGCTAAGATCAGGGCTGTGCTCGTCAAATCCCTGCCAGCCCTCTTCGCGATACATCGCACGGCGCGCGTTGACATCGACCGGGACGTTGTCGTCGAGGATCGATCTTACGAGGTCCGCCTGGCTCTCTTCGGCTTGAACGGATACGAGCGTACCGCCTCTGCGCACGCCCTCAGCATAGACATGCGCGTCGTCTTCGCTCACACCAGCGCTCGTCATCGAGCCGATAATGCCGCCAGCCGCGCCACCGGCAACGGCGCCGGCCGCAGCGCCGGCCGCCGTGGCAGCGAGCCAGCCAGCCGCCACAACCGGACCGACGCCAGGAATGGCCAACATGCCAAGACCTGCGAGCAGGCCGCCAGTGCCGCCCACCACAGCGCCCAAACCTGCACCTGTTGCGGCACCTTCGCCGGCATAGGAATCGTCATCGTTGCCGCCGCGACGCACAATACTGATCCTTGCTGAGGGTATGCCTGCATCTTCCAGGGCATTTACAGCCGAACGCGCGTCGTCGTAGTTGTCATAAAGTCCGGTTATGGTGGTCATCGGTTTCTCCCAAATGGTCAGATTATTTGGCTGATTGAGTAATGTTGCCCTGAAAGTCGAGCTTCACTTCGACTGACTTGCCGTCCTTCATGGCCGTACCGGTCCAGATTCCATCTTCACCCTTGGTCAGTGCGCTCACATTCAAGTACCCCTCACCCTCGATCCGTTCCTTGGCCTGAGCTTCGGTGAAGCTGTTTTCGCCCGGCACGGGGGCGGCGGGATTCTTGGTGTCGGGCGTTGCAACGGCTGGGGTTTGTGCGTCAGTAGCAGGCTTTGTCGCTTCCTGGGCATGGGCTGCCGAAAGGATAGAAAGTGCGCCAAGCGCAAGTGCGAAACGGTTCATGGTATCTCCTTTTTATGATCGCTGATCACGCAAGGCTAACCCATGGGCTGGCATGAAGTTCCGCCTCTCTTCGCCGTAAGGCGCGAGTTTATTTTTTTGACAGGGCGGAACTTTTTGGCAAATCCCGCTGCACAGCCTGTGTGTCAGATGGCGGGAGACATTCCAAATTTGCGACGGGAATGGCCTTTTGCGGGATCTGTTGGATCGCCGGTTCGCTCGCAACACGCTCATATTGAGGCGTATTAATTTTCCCGGGTCCCAGTGCGTTGGCGCGCTCACCCGGCCTACAAAGACGTGCAACGGAAAAGATCCCGAAAGTGAAAATCCTCCCTGACGTTGCGGGACTATTTTCGGCTGAAAAAGTGCAGCGACACGGTTGCCTCTAACGCGTGGAGTAGCCATGGCCTTCATTTTGCGGCTTAGCTGGAGATTCAGTTACACGAATGTAGCCGCATACTTGCAAAAGCTGATTGGTACGCAGGACCAATTTGCGACCTCATAACAGACGTTTGTTCCGATCGAACAGCGCCGTACCGAGCTCGAGGATCGGCGCAACGATCATGCCGGGATGGGATTTTGAACCTGAAGCGACGGCAAGCAATCCTGAGCGTCTCCTGACGGGCGGCTGTCAGGAAGACTATGTTAAACTGAAATCTTCTTGGCCGCCGAAGAATGAAAGGCCCGTTTGACTGTGACGATATCTGCGTTATTCGATGCTCTCGGGTCAGAAGCTCCGCCAGCCGACCGGACGAAAGATATGGACCTTTATGGGTGGCTAATCGGAAGCTGGGAAATGGACACCATCCGCCATCTCGGCGACGGCAGAACCCAGGGATCGACTGGAGAAATCCATTTCGGCTGGGTGCTGGAAGGTCGGGCTATTCAGGATATCTGGATCAGGCCCAAGCGCCCTGCGCCGTCCACCATGTATGGTACGACTTTACGGATCTTCGATCCAGGCATCAGTGGCTGGCATATCATCTGGAGTGACCCGATCAACCAAGATTACGCGCGCCAGGTCGGACGGGCCGAGGGTAAGGACATCGTCCAGATCGGCGATGACTCCCGTGGCCTGAAAGCTCGATGGCGTTTCACTGAGATAACTGCCGACAGCTTCCATTGGATCGGCGAGGAACGTTCTTCCAACAGCGATCCCTGGCAAATCACTTATGAACATTTTGCCCGCAGAACCAATCCGTGATGCTTTGGGGATTGATGATCGACCAGGGGCCAGGGTCTACTTTCCGATCCCACGCTCCTGCGCTTCCTCCCCAATGAGGCAATTGTAGGGTTTCAGATACTGAACGGTTTCGGCTGGTGGCCCCTTATAGTCGCTCAGTCTGACACCGGTGATCTCGACAACGAGCTTGTTGCGTATTGCATCTTCAAAGTGGCTGACATCGGTTACTTTCAGCAAGAAAGCCCCCTCTCCGCCGATGACGCAAGCCGCGTAGTAGTCATCAAGATCCGGAAGAGCATCGGGATCGGTAGCCGCATTCAACATGATCGGCAGACCATCGACGGTAATCGCATCGGCTATCGCGGCATTTCGCGCAACCGGAACGGGGGCCCCCGCATTGTTGGGGCCATCGCCTGAAACGTCGACGACACGGCGGCTCGATCGCACACGACTGCTGTCAATCAGCTCGCGTGCGAAAGCCAGCGCATTGGAAATCGAGGTGAATGATATGCGTCTTGGTGGCTGCCGGCGCAGTTCCTCGGCAAATCGAGCCGCGGTTACCTGACCGTCAATGATCATCCATGGCACAACCTGAATGGCGAAGCCACCCCACTCGACATAGGTCACTGCCACCTTGCCGAGCGGGCCGCTCGAAAGGGCTCTGACGATTTCGGGGCTTCGAAACGCTGCTACATAGCCCTCCCGTTGAACGCGCTGCTCCTCGATATCCATCGAATAGGAGACATCAACGGCAATGACGAGCTTAAGGTCGACGGCGGCCGGAAGCTGGGAGGACGGGACTGCAGAAAGAACACCAAAACAGACAATAACCGCCCAGTTGAGTTTCAATCTCTTCTCCCCAAATCGCGGCGTTGGCGTCTGCACCTCAGATCCGGCCCGGCGCCAGCCGGTAAAAGCGCTTTGCCTCGCGACGTGAGCTGATGCCAAAATACCGTAAGGAGGCCCGCGCGTCTTTGCGGTACCTGCGATCGGCCACTCATAGTGTGCCATTGCGCCTAGTCAAAGGCGATATGAATATGCGCCATTGCGAGGCCGGCAATCAAAGGCTTTTCGCATCGGCAACCGACCAGGATCCACGATCTGGCGCTGTGTGACACTTGCGTTTCGAGAGGCGTTCGACACGTTGAAATCTGCGCCTTCCTATCGGGCGCAGGCTTTCGCTGATAAACTCCGCAAAGCGCTCGATAATACAGCTCCCGGCAGGAACATTTAGCCCGAGCAAGAGTTGCAATGGAAACCATTGAAAGCTGCCATGAAAACGTCCAGTAGACCGTCTTGCGAATATGGAGATTAGCTGGATGGCGATCCACCGCAATGATCGCCACAAGCCAGATGAGCTTGTCGCGATCGCGTCTGGCATCGTGATTGGTCGCATCTATCGCATTTACGGCGGCCCTCAGCATGGAAATTGGTACTTCAACTTCCAGCTTGGTCGCCAGCCCTTTCGTACGAGCGCCATGAACAGGGTCGTCCCGAAACGCACAACGGCGCAAAAGCGTTTGTTGCACATGTTCTCGGATTTTTTGGCAACGCCATCTGACGAGGGCGGGGGCAAACCAGAGGCTGAGCGGATGAATGCATGAACGCCGAATGATGAAGGCGCCCGGCAGCCACATTTGCCACCATCAAACCCGCCTGGCCTCATCGCATCCGGCGAAAAGGCTGTTGCAAAAGGCTTGCTAATCCGCATTCGACCGGAGCTCGATGTTCGTTGCAATTGTCTGCTGAAAACCATGGTGGTCAGTACTTGGCGGAGTGCTTTAGCCTTGGCCTCGTTGGTATCCCTCGCCATTGTACGACTTGCCGCGCGGCTTCGAATACATGATCGACCCTGGCGCGACTTCAGCAGGCAACCGGATAAGCGAACGGCAGGATGGGTCTCATCAGCGAGGGGGCAACAATTCTGGGTGAGACAGACTTTTCCTCACACGGCCCCGCCGGCGTGATCTTGGCGTCGTCACTCTTGCATCACTCGCATGGTCGTACGGTATCACTGCCACGGCCTTGATACCCGGCGGCCGGTTTTTTGCGAGGAGAACGGCGTGACCGGGTTCCCCGGCGTTTCCCCTTCCTCCTTTCAACGCTATGCTCGCGCCAACCATCCTTTATAGCGGCCATGGCGCTTGTTCAGGATGAGAAGAAGAAGGGCCCCTGACGTCCCAAGGGAGCCAACGGCTCATAAAGTTTTTCGGAGGAATGTCATGGATGATGTCGACACACCGCTCAATGTTCCGGTCTTGTTGAAACGCCGTATCCAGGCTGCAGTCATCGGGCCGATCCACGCTGAGATGGTCGCAGCGTTAGGAAGGGAAAGGGCCCACGCAATTCTCGATGGCGCGATCCGCAAAGCAGCAATCGCCGAGGGCCAAGCTTTTGCCGCCAAGGATGGGCCTACCACCATGGCAAGTTTCATCAAGCTTTATGAACTTTGGACACATGACGGTGCCCTCGAAATCGATATCCTTGAAGCCGGCGATGCCGTGTTCAATTTCAACGTCACCCGCTGCAAATATGCCGAAACCTACAAGGCGATGGGCCTTGGCCACATCGGTCATCTGATGTCGTGCAATCGTGATGGCACCTTCTGTCAAGGCTATGATCCCAACATTGAACTTGTGCGCGAGCATACGATCATGGATGGCTCTGAATGCTGTACCTTCCGGTATTCCTATCGACAAGCAAGCACGGACGCCGCATCGTCCAACGCAGGACGTTTCTCGAAGACAAGCGCCAGTGACATGCTCGATGAGGTAATGCTCGAATCGTCGAGTAAATGAAGCATGAGCTTGCCGAACCCACAGAAGGCGATATCAGGGACATATTGCGAAATGCGAAACAGGTGTTCGGCCAGCAACAAGCGCGGGTCTACGCCCGCATCATCGAACATGGTATCGAGCTAATCTCGGACGACCCAGATCGACCAGGTTCCATCGACCGCGCCGAGGCGCCTTTGCGCGCCTGCTCGAGATGACTGCTGTTTGCAAGTGCGATCCCATTTGTTGCTCCGCTGCTCACAACGGCGCTTGGCTGCCCCACGAATGCCGGCTCCTCCACTCGCGCGGCAAGCGAAACGGGCGTAGGATTGATAAGACGCAAAACCCCCTGTGTTTTCCGTCAACCAAAGGGCCTGGTAACAAGGTTCCCCCTTGTTGGAGAGGGTACCATGGGAGTGGATCATGCCGAGCGGCGACTCGTTGCAATTCTCGCCGTCGACATTGTGGGCTATTCCAGACTTGTTGAAGCGGACGAAGCCGGTACGCTCACAGCAATCAGACAGTTGCGATCAAAAGTCACTGACCCATTGCTGGTCGAATATCATGGACGCATCGTCAAACTTATGGGCGACGGCGCCATCATGGAGTTCGGCTCCGTCGTCGACGCCGTCGCTTGTGCCGTCGCCTTGCAAAGGGGTGTCGCGGCTCATCAGACTGACGTAGCCGCAGAAAAGCGTATCGTCTTCCGCATGGGCGTCAATCTTGGAGACGTCGTCGTCGACGGCGATGATATCCTCGGTGATGGTGTCAACGTGGCTGCAAGGCTCGAGCAGCTGTGCGAGCCGGGGGGACTTTTCGTTTCCGGTACGGCCTATGACCAGCTGCCAGGGCGGCTCGAACTTCCCTTAGAGTTCGTGGGCGAGCGCCACATGAAAAACATCGCCCGTCCGGTCCGCACCTATCGCGTCAGGCTTGAGGGAACCGACGGGGACAAAGCAACCAAAGCAAGACGCGTGCATCGCTTTGGTGCTGTTGCAGCGCTTGTCTTGTTGCTTGCCGCCTCATCAGCCGGTTCGGCATTCTGGTTATGGCCACGCCAACCGATCGCCGAAACAGCAATGATGGCTCGCATGAAGTATCCGCTTCCTGACAAGCCTTCGATTGCAGTCCTGCCGCTCAACGATGTCAGCCCCAGCCCCTCACCCTCCTATTTCGCTGACGGGATAACAGACGATTTGATCAGGGGACTTTCGAAACTCCCCGGCCTTTTCGTGGTGGCGCGCCATTCTGTGTTTACCTACAAGGGCCGGCCAACAAAGGTGCAGGACATCGCGGAGGTCATGGGCGTGCGCTATGTCCTTGAGGGCAATTTGCGGCGTGATGGCGACTTTGTCCGCATTGAGGCGCAACTGACAGATGCAATACGCAATGAGAGCGTATGGGACAAGCATTACGACGGGAGGATGGCGCAGATTTTTGCGCTTCAGAGCAAGCTCATTGGCGAAGTTGCCTCTGCCCTGCAGGTCGATTTGACCCCAACCTACGCTGGCGAAGCGGAACTGGCGGAAACCACTCCGGAAGCCTATGACGCCCTGCTTGAGGGCTGGGGCCATTTGCGTGTCAACACCGACGTCGAGCTTTTGAAGTCGATCACCTTTTTTAACAGGGCCCTTAGTCTTGATCCCTATTATAGTCGTGCTCATGCTGCGCTCGCCGACGCAAATTGGCAGATAGCGGTCGGCTGCTGGACCTCTGGCAATCTTGCCTTTCGACAGGCCATGCGCAGCGTCGATCAGAGTCTGCCCATGGCTATGCTTTACCAAAATGCCCTTGCCTATGCGATTTCATCGGAAGTGCTTGCCGCATATGGCGGCTATGACCAGGCTATTATTGCCATCAACCGGGCGCTTACGCTCGATCCCAATGATCCGGAAAGCCACATCCGCAAGGCTCGGTATCTCAATGCGGCGGGCCACGCTCCGGAGGCGGAGGGGGAAATCCGCCTCGCCATGCGGCTTGATCCCAAATACCCGCCGGAATATCTGAGGGCCCTGGCGATCTCGTTGTTCCATCAGGAGAAATATGAGGATGCGGTCGATGCCTTGAAATACCTGATTGCATTGCAATGGGATGTCGCCGACGACTATGCCACGCTGATATCCGGGCTCGGTCACCTTGGCCGCTTGAGCGGCATTCAGCTCAACATGGCCAAGTATAACGGAATCGCCGTACCTGTTGGCCGCGGGCCGCTCACGGTGCAGGCCATTTCCTGGCAGTGGTATGTTGATATGTTCGACTATGATCCGGCCTATCGCGACAGGCTGCTGGAAGGATTGCGCAAGGCCGGCGTGCCGGAAGGAGCAGGAACAGACATTGCCTATGATACCTATGCCGGCGCCGTCAGCAGGGCAAATGGCGCTTTCACCGTCAAAGGCGCGCCCAAAATAGCCGCAGCCGCGGCCAAGCGGCTGATTGACGAAGGCGCCAAACTGATTGATGTGCGCACTGCCAGAATGTTCAATCATTCGCACATCCCCGGATCGATCAACCTGCCGGCGGGAAGCGTCCTTTCAAATGCCACGCTTTCGGGGATGGTCGGAGAAAATGACGCCATCATCTTTGCTTGCCAGGCCAGAAACTGTGTGGACGCGGCCTTCGCGTCGGCCAAGGCCCTGGCATGGGGATATCAAAAGGTCTCCTATTTCGCCGATGGCATTTCGGCGTGGCAGGATGCAAATTACCCGACCGAAACCACGCTGGCGAAATGACCAGGTCGAGCCAGATTCAGGATTGGTTCTTGAACGGGCGCAGCCGCAGCTTGCGCGGTGTCCCGCTGACCACGACTTGCACGAGGGACAAACGCCCTTGAAATAGATTTTCTGCCATCCCCCCGGAATTGATGACGCCATTCTGGTTGGTGATAATGGTGCCGTCGCCGCTGCCAACGATGCCGCTATCGTTCGACCCGTTGTTGTCCAGCGTCTTGGTAAAGCCGGCGACGCCGTTCAAAAACCGCACCGAATTCGTGCTTCCCCTGAGGGCACCATCGTTGGTGGAGGTGCTGTCGCCTGATACGGCAATTTCGATTCCTGATCCTGCAACCGTGGTTCCGCTCTCCACATTGATGGTGAGCGGCGTGTTGGCGGGAGACTGTGGAGCGGCCAAGCACCTGCTTCATAACAATGCATGCGTTGGCCAGATGCATCAAGTACGCGGGGTCTCGCCTTCAAATCAAGGCCCCGAACCGTCGACGCGTCTTACGCGTTTGGGAACATTTCTCCGCCTCGAAAAGTTTACGCTCCAAGGCGTGCGACGGTCCTCGCAAGGGGCGCTGCCAACTCAAAATGGAAAAAAACGGAAAGGAACGAATATGCCTTCCATCGATGCTTCGCGCATTCTTATCCTGGCCACCCATGGCTATGAGCGCTTGGAACTTCGCGTTCCGTATGATGCGCTGCGAGAGCGCGGGGCCGACGTCAAGATTGCCTCACTCAAAGCGGGCACTATCAAGAGTTGGGACAAGAAGGATTGGGGCGATACGGTGGACGTGGATTTGCTGGCCTGCGATGTGTCCGCCAATGATTTTGACGCCATTGTGCTGCCGGGCGGACAGATCAATCCCGATCTTCTGCGCGTTGATGAAGATGCCATGCGCGTTGTGCGCGACTTCCTTGAAAGTGGAAAGACGGTCGCGGCCATCTGCCATGCGCCTTGGCTCCTTGTTGAAGCCGACGCACTGCGCGGCCGGGACGCGACCTCGTACTGGTCCATCAAGACCGATGTCAAAAATGCCGGCGCCAACTGGAAGGATGAGGCTGTGGTTACCGATGATGGCATCATCACGTCACGAAGTCCCGATGACCTTTCCGCCTTCGTCGCCAAGATCGTCGAGGAGATCGAAGAAGGCGCACACAAACGTCGCGCGGCCTGACGCGATGCCGGCCGTCCCGACGAAAGTTCCGTTGCAGGAGAACTCCTGCCATGACCGAGTTCGGCCCCGATATGGAGGCGAACATTGATAACAGTCTTACCTGTTACCGTATGAGCACCGGTATGGCGATGAACCATTGTCTCGACATGGGCGGGGCATTCGCAACCGCTCCATGTCAAACTCATGCTGATCGGATCGCAGTACCACACGCATCTTTGCCGTGAATGCCCCGAGATCTGCCTTGAATGCGCAAAGGCGTGGAAGCGCATTGGCGAGATGAGCGGCTGTGCTACCGTCTGTCGGACCTTTTGCCGAAACCTGCAGTCGCATGGCCGCATAATGCTGGCGCGGCAGGGTATCAAAATGCGCACGCGGCGATCGTTGCGCAAACAAAGGCAAGCATCGCAAAGACAGCGCGGACGATATGTGAGGCTTCCCATCGGTCGCGCAAAGACCGCCAGTTCCGCTCTTCCACCGCCTTGCTTGGGCCAAGAAATGGTTTGCCCAATCCCTCTAATTGCTCGGTCTTCAGCCAGAAATTATTTACCGGCTGGGTCACCATCCAGAAGATGGCGTGAACGATCGCTAGACAACACAAGGCAGCGAGCGACAGCCAGAACACGCCTTTATGATCGTCAACGAGAAATGTCTGCAGGGCAAAACCCAGGATCGCCATCGGTTCGGCAATCCCCGCCATCGTGAACCCCGGATAATAAACGGTCTGCGTCGCAAGGTAGCTGGTCTTGTCAAGCCGCATCTTCCCCGGGTACTCGAGTGCATGCGCAAGCGTCGTCGAAACGACAATCGCGCAAAGAAGAAGGTTTCCAATCTGGACTGCAATAAGCATCCTGACCTCCACCACAAGTGACCGGTTCATGATGCTAACGATAAGGGCCTGAACGGGTTCCCTGGTGAGTCAGTCCACACCCTGGCGCCTTGCGAATTCCGACAAAATGGCGCGCTGGCCCTTGAGAATCTTGCGCATCGCTAACGGCAAAGTGAACCAGCCTGCCCGATCCACCTCCGGAAATGCTTGCATCAGTCCGGATCGTGGCGGCCATTCCAGTTCGAACGTGTTGCTGACCAGGGCTTCGACACGCAGCTCCGGATCGGCTTCGACTGACCAGGCTATGACGATCTTGCCGCTTGGCTGCTTGAATTCTCCGAGTGGGTCAAATGCTCCATGGATCTCGACGCCAAGCTCTTCCCTTGCCTCGCGCCGCGCCGCCGCAAGTTCATCCTCGCGATCGTCGATGAGGCCTTTGGGTATCGACCAGGCACCCTCATCCTTGCGGGCCCAGTACGGCCCGCCAGGGTGAACGAGCAGGACTTCCGGGATCGCCCCGCCATGGCGATAGATCAACAGACCAGCGCTGCGCAGCGCCATTTAGGCGGAATACGCTCGTACCGGTAGCTTCCAGCCTGGCCGTATGAAGTGGCAGGTGTATCCGTTGGGGATGCGCTCAAGATAATCCTGGTGCTCCGGTTCGGCTTCGCAGAAATCTCCGGCCGGCGCGACTTCGGTCACGACCTTGCCCGGCCAAAGCCCCGAAGCATCAACGTCCGCGATCGTATCGAGGGCAACGCGCTTTTGCTCTTCATTGGTATAGAAAATCGCCGAGCGATAGCTCAGACCGACGTCGTTGCCCTGGCGGTTGCGCGTGCTCGGATCGTGGATCTGGAAGAAGAATTCAAGAATCTGCCGGTAGCTGATGCGCGCCGGATCAAAAACGATCTCGATGGCTTCCGCATGGGTTCCGTGATTACGGTAGGTCGCGTTCGGCACATCGCCGCCGCTATAGCCGACGCGGGTCGAAATCACCCCGTCATAGCGACGAAACAGGTCCTGCATGCCCCAGAAGCATCCGCCAGCAAGGATTGCACGTTCTTGGCTCATGAATTTTCCTCCGATTGCTTGGCTTGGCCCCAACTGTCATTGGTTGCCGTGCCCTGAATTTCACGATACGCGCCGCGCTTCTCCAGGAGGGGGCCACCGAGTGCGATGATTCCAGCTGCCGGCGAAGGTTCGCGCGAGGTTGCATCATAAACGCAAGGAGATACTAGCACTCCCGCGACGATGAGGCACTTTATAACGAAATGCATGGCGAGCGTTCTCTCTTTATTTATCGTCATAATCTTTCTCATCATAGTTGTAGGCATCCCCATCGTCATATACAAGTAAGATAATCATTTGCATGATAATTATTCAGGAGGCTTCCGATGACTGGAAAGGCACAGCGCCGTAGCCAATCAGCCAAACTGGCGGATTTCATGTGTTTCTCCGTCTATTCCGCCAACCTTGCCTATTCGCGGGTCTATCGGCCCGTGCTTGACGAACTTGGTCTCACCTATCCGCAATACATAACGATCATCGCGCTCTGGGAGGAGGATCGGCAAACGGTCAAAAGCCTGAGCGAGAAGCTGTTTCTGGAACCAAGCACGATGACTCCGATGCTGAAACGACTGGAAGCGATGGGCTATCTCGCCCGCGCCAGGGATAAGGAGGACGAGCGCAACGTTCGGGTCACGCTGACCGCGGCGGGACGCCGGCTTCGCGAGAAAGGGTTTGGCTTTGGCGAGGTGACGATGAAAGCCTCGGGCCTGACGCCCGAGGAATTTCCAATCCTGCAGAAGGCCATTGCGACGCTGCGCGATAACCTGGTGAAGGCAAGTCGGGGCGAACTCTGACATAATCAGCCCGCCTGCCGTGTTGCGGCTGGACCGGACGCGGACCTGGCATCCGGAATGACCGGATGATTGGCTGCCTGTTCGCTCCTTGCTTCGGCAATAAGGTCCTCAATTACCTTTTCGGACGTCTCATAGTCACCCTCGCCGAAATGATGGTACCGGATCTGGCCCTTGGCATCGATGAAATAATGGGCCGGCCAGTAGCTGTTCTGAAACGCCTGCCAGATTTTGTAGTTGTTATCGACCGCCACGGGATAGCCGATGCCAAACTCGTTGATTGCCTTCTTGACGTTGTCGATCTTCTTCTCAAAGGCATATTCCGGGGCATGGACGCCAATGACCACCAGACCCTGATCCTTGTACTTCTCCGACCAGGCCCGGACATGGGGGACCGTATGGATGCAATTGATACAGGAATAGGTCCAGAAATCGACCAGCACAACCTTGCCGCGCAGCTGATCAGCCGTCAGCGGCGCCGAGTTCAGCCACTCGACGGCACCATCAAGCGAGGGAAACTGCCCTTCAACGGGCAGATTGCTGCGAAATGTCGGAACAGCGCCAGCCACCAGTACCCTATCATTGGTTGTAGCCGCCTGCGCGGTAAGGCGCGGCTTGAGGGCGTCAAGAAGCGCCTGCTCGGCCCCGGCTGTCGCCGGCCCCGATAGCCGTGCAAGAAAACCGGTATCGGCACCGAGCCCGATTGCCGCAACACCGGCAAGGACGGCCATGCCAAGGCCACGGCGCAGAAATTCGCTGGCTGCGAGCGAGCCCTTCATGGCCGAGAAGACCTTACCGCCGACAAGGATGGCGAGCGCAAGCGAGGTCGCGGCACCCGTCGAATAGGCAAGGAGAAGCAAGCTGGTCTCAACATTCGCACCCTTTAGCGAGGCACCTGTGAGCACGAGGCCGAGGATCGGTCCGGCGCAGGGCGCCCAGAGCAGGCCTGTGGCAAAGCCGAGTACGAGCGCGCGCAAGGCCGTTGGAACGGACCGGGAGCCGCCGTTCGCGCGCAGCACCTGATTGGCAAAGGCAACGACCGGTCTGGTGGCGATTGTCGCAAGCCGCGGCGAAAGCAGCGTCACACCGAAGAAAGCAAGCAGGAAAAGCGCAGCGTAGCGACCATATTCATTGGCATTGACCGCCCAGTTCCCGCCAACGGCAGCGAGCGAGGCCACAAGAGCAAAGGTCATTGCCATGCCGGCAAGCATTGGCAGTGTGCTCTTGACGAAGGGTTGCCCTGCGCGGGCAAAGACAAAAGGAAGCACAGGCAGGATGCAGGGGCTGAGGATTGTTAAGGCGCCCGCAAGGTAGGCAATAAACAGAAGCGTCATCATCATCTCCTTCGCAGCAATGTGAGGCACCCGAGGGGGTGCCATGACCGCAAGCGCAGCCATGGCCCGCATCAGCTATTGGCGACGTATCCTGGATGTGTCGGATATTGCCCAAAGTGTAACGGATTGTACGACAAAGACAGCACGCTACATTGCGATACGAACAAGCGCGGCAAGCGGCGTCAGCGAATGGTAATTTCGGCCGAAAGTCCGCCGCCATTACGATTACGCAATTGAAGGGAAGCGCCAATGGCAAGCGCAAGCTGGTGGGCGATGGCAAGTCCAAGCCCGGTTCCGCCGGTTCCGCGATTGCGCGACTGCTCTAGTCGGAAGAACGGCTGAAGCACGGCCTCCAACTGATCTTCCGGAATGCCGGGACCGCGATCCATGATCTTAACGGTCACCATGCCCCTTGCATCGCTTTCAAACATGACTTCGGCACTGCCGCCAAATTTGAGCGCATTGTCGATGAGGTTGGTAAAGATGCGCCGCAATGCATGGGGACGCGTTTCAACGACAGTACTGACCTTGCCCTTTATCGTGACGGCCTTGCCGGTGTCCTGATAGTCATAAACGAGGCTTTCCATGAAGGCGGTGATGTCTATTTTTGAGGATTTCTCAGCATCCCCATGGGCGCTACGGGCATAGGCCACGCCTTCGTGAACGAGGCGCTCGATCTCGGTCAGATCCTGGATCAGCTTGTCCTTTTCCACCGAGTCCTCGCCAAACTCGGCGCGAAGCTTCATCCGGGTAATCGGTGTTTGCAGATCGTGGGAGATCGCAGCAAGGATCTGCACCCGTTCTTCAAGATAGTGCGCGATCCGATCCTGCATTGCATTGAAGGCCGTCGCTGCATAGGCAACTTCGCTTGGGCCCGTCTCGCTGAGCCGGGGCGCCTTCCTCTTCGGGTCGAGCGCGTCGGCCGCATGGGCAAGATCAACCAGCGGACGTATGGCAAGACGCACCGCGAACCAGGTTGACAGAACGAGCAGGACCAGCTGGGTGAGGAGAACATAGGGCAACCAATCTGCCAGCGGCATCCCTGCAGGTCGCACATCGATGGTCAGTGGCGTGCCGTCGGTCAATGTCAGGTGGGCCTGAAGGCGCTTGCCATCACCCGGTATGGATTGGACATGGATTGGAAAGCGCTGGCCACCTGCCTCCTCGATTTTTTGGGCGATCTCGGCGCCTCGCCTGCTCATGTCCGGCACGCCGGGCAAGCCTGGCCCGAGTTCGAACCGATATGTCCCCCGATCGAGGCGGTCGAGCCAGTCCGCCCGTTCGTGGGCCGGCAGGCGATCAAGAATGGCAATCGAGGTCGCGACGTCATTTTCCAGCGTATTTAGCATGACACTCCTGGTTGCCATGTAGCGTTCGAGGAACAAGGCGCCAAAGGAGAGCCCATGGGCAAGGGTCAGGCCGGCAAGGAGGATCAGGAACAGCCGCGCTCCGAGGGTGCGGGGCCACCGCCAGTCACGGCGCCTCCCGCCAACTTTCATTGGCGTAGCTCGGCGATCTCGACAGGCATCGCGAAGACGTAGCCTTCGCTGCGCACGGTCTTGATATAGCCAGGTTCACGCGCGTCGTCACACAGACGCTGTCTGAGCCGGCTGACGAGAAGGTCGATGGAACGATCGAACAATTCGGCGTCGCGCCCCTGGGTAAGGTTGAGCAGCTGATCACGATTGAGGACCCGTTGCGGGTGGTCGACAAAGACGCGAAGCAGGCGATATTCCGCTCCGCTGAGGGCCACGGCGGTACCGTTCTGATCAACGAGATACCGGCCGACCGTGTCGAGTTCCCATGCGCCAAAACGCAGGCGCTGGCCGGCTTCAGTGATCTGGAGATTTGGCGGAAGCATGCGCGTTCGGCGCAGCACGGCCTTGATCCGCGCCAAAAGTTCGCGTGCAGCGAACGGCTTTGCCAGATAGTCATCGGCGCCCATCTCGAGCCCGACAATGCGATCGGTCTCGTCGTTTCGAGCCGTCAACATGAGGATTGGTGTCGCCTTGTGCTTGCCGGCGCGCAGCTCGCGGCACAGGACGAGGCCGTCATCACCAGGCATCATGACATCGAGAACAATGAGATCGACCGTGTCGGATTCGAGGAATGCGCGCATGTGCCGGCCGTCTGCGGCAACACTGACGCGCAAGCCATTCTTTTTCAGATAGGCCGCGACGAGCTCGCGGATTTCGCGGTCGTCGTCGACGATCAAAACATGGTCAATGTGATCCATCCGACTTCACGCTCCGTTGCTGCCGGCATTACGCACGCTTATCTGCATTACATATCACAATAATGATTATCGTACAAACTTCCTTCCCTTTGCTCCCGCGCGACGCCTGTGCCGCGTCGAGGCTCAAAAGGCGCCCGCGTCAATGACGGCCTGGGCGAAGGCCTGTGGCGCTTCCTGCGGCAGATTATGGCCAATACCGCCAGTGATCGTGCGATGCAGATACTTACCGGAGAACTTCTGGCGATAGGACGATGGCTCGGGATGCGGCGCACCATTGGCATCCCCTTCAAGCGTGATCGTCGGCACACCGATCACCGGCCCTGCGGCGAGCTTCCTTTCCAGGTCATCATACTGCGACTCACCCTCGGCAAGGCTCAGCCGCCAACGGTAATTGTGAATGACGATCGCAACGTGGTCCGGGTTGTTGAAAGCGTCGGCGGATCGCTCGAAGGTGGCGTCATCAAAGTTCCACTTTGGCGAAGCCAGCTGCCAGATCAGCTTTGCAAAGTCATGCCGATTGTGTTCGTAGCCTTGCCGTCCGCGCTCGGTGGCAAAATAGAACTGATACCACCAGGCAAGCTCTGCCTTTGGCGGCAGCGGCTTGCTGTTGGCCTCCTGACTGCCGATCAGGTAGCCGCTGACGGAAACCATCGCCCTGCACCGTTCCGGCCACAGCGCCGCCATGATATTCGCGGTCCGCGCGCCCCAATCGTAGCCTGCAACAATCGCAGTTTGAATCCGCAGTGCGTCCATGAGGGCAACAATGTCCACGGCAATCGCCGCTTGCTGGCCGTTGCGGATGGTCCCGCTCGAACGAAACCGGGTCGTGCCGTAGCCGCGAAGATAAGGCACGATCACACGGTAGCCTGCCGAAGCAAGCAGCGGGGCGACATCGATAAAGCTATAGATATCATATGGCCAGCCGTGCAGAAGAATGACCACGGGACCGTCTGTGGGCCCGGCCTGCGCGTATCCGGTGTTGAGAACGCCCGCATCGATCTGCGCCAGGGGACCGAAGGACGTATGCGTTCCGGGCTTGATCGCTGGAAGGGCCGGAGCCTCTTGCGTCTGGGCTCTCGCCCTGCCCATCACCGAAAGTTCGGCAGCCGCCATAGTGACCGCAGCAATGCCAAGAAAATTGCGGCGACGATGATTGATTTCTTCCGACATCCTGAACTCTCTGATTGAACCCGATAACATCGCAGACATGGACTGCGAACGTATATGCTCTATGTCGGATAGACCGAAATTTGAATGCAATTGTAAATATCGGTGCGCCGGATACGCTTTGTTACAAACCGGCTCCGGCTCATCTCCAAACCGATCCACTTTGCCGGCGACCTTGAACTTGCTGGCGGGCCTTGCGGGCGATCGGGCCGATCATGGCGCGTCGTTGCTACTGAATGAGTAGCAATCCCCGCTTCTTATCGCCATCGAATGTGTCCATGGCCGAAAACAGTCGTTCGCGTTCCACAAGCCAGGGTCGATAGTCCTCATTGACATCGAGGACGAAAACCATGTCTGCCTCTGCGAGGTAACCGGCAATCGGAGAGAAATGGCCGGCTCCGTCGCCAAAGATGGTATTTCGCGTGAAGTTGATGATGTAACGCCGATCCGGATCATTGGAATGGCGCATGTGGTCGAAGAATTCCTCGGCCGATATGCCGCGTATGACCGTGACGTTCCTATCCGTATGCTGCCTTGCCACACCGGCCAGTTCATCGAGTGTCAGTCCCATGATGCAAAATCCGGTCCAGCATCTGCCGGTTCCCTCAAGGACCGCAGCCTCGGTCATTCCTTTTTCACCTACAGAACGAAATACGTTGGCAACGCTGGCCGGACCACATGTTGACGGGTTGGATTGAAAGATTACTTCAGTTTTGAATGTCCTGGCCACGGGAAGCTGCCAGGCACGTGCCAAGAGATCAGGTGATCGGGTGACGGCGTTGGCTATCGCTTCGGCCGGGACCCCGGTCTGGCCGGTCACAAGGACGGCGGTCCCCATCGAAAGGAAAACCAACAGTGCCGCGGCGGCTACCAGAACCCGTCTCATTTTCTGCGACCCTCAAGGACGGCTTTATTCTACTTGATCGGACGGGTTTCGACTATAAAGGCTCAACGCGCACCGCCGCAATTGTCCTGGCGAGCTAGTTGAGCTTCGGGGCATAACTTGCCGGATCAATCTGCGCTGGACGGCCGGCAAGCAGGAGATCGCTCTTTCGAGCGGGTGTCCTTGCTATGACTTTTCCGCCCTTTATGACTGCAAGACGCGTTGCTTTCAGACGAATTGCCTCGATCGTGTCGCGCGCCTGCAAAAGCACCATGTCGCCCTTGCATCCGACATCAAGACCATAGCCCTCCAGATTGAGGATCTTCGCCGGCTCGCTCGTCACCGCGGCAAAGCATTGACGCATTGCACTGCGGCTCGTCATCTGCG
>NZ_JBBNAM010000033.1:0-9735 GCF_037994425.1 Phyllobacterium sp. | reverse complement strand
TGAGGCATGAAATATTGAGACCGGGTCAGGCAGCAAACAATTTCCTCTCGTTCATCAGACTCACCGGATGTTTGCCCGTACGATCATACTGAAGTCCATTGCGTTCATTGGAAAAAAGGCACTTATTAATTAGAACCAACCCCTGCGCCAGAACCAAAGCAGCGGTGCGACGGCGCTCAGGATGATGATCGCCCACGCGAAGGGATATCCCCAAGTCCAGCTCAGCTCTGGCATGAACTTGAAATTCATTCCCCATATTCCGGCCATGAGGGTGGGTGGCACACCAACGACAGAAGCGATTGTCAACACCTTGAAGATGTCGTTCTGTTCGATGGTGATGAAGCCCAGGACGGCATCCAGCAGGAACTGCGACTTGTCGGAGAGATGCGTCTCATAGTCGCTCAGCGAGGCAACGTCTTTCGTCACCGCATGGAGTTGGTCTCGGAACTCGTCCGACAGCATGTCGTGACACACATCCAGCGTGAACGAAGCCATCCTGCCGACACCCAGTAGCACGTCTCTAGCTTTTGAGGATCGGTCACCAAGTGCCCCAACTTTGGAGAGCGCTTGACGGAGCGTGAAATTGGAGCTGCGGGGAGATGCCGAGCCGCGGAGATTGCCCTTGAAGACACTTTTGGATACCTCGTCGACGGCAGTGGCGAGATGTTCCAGAACGTCTGCACCGCGGTCTACGATAGCCTCTAGCAGCGCGACGAAAACTCCCATCCCGTCAGCAGGGCTCTCTTCCTGTTTCAGTCGTTCAGCGACGACATCGAACGCTGGCAAGCTTTCGTACCGGATGGTCACCAGAAAATCGGGACCGACGATAAAGCCGGCCGGAGAAAGCTCGGCGTGCTCGATCGTCGCATGTCCTATGACCGGCGCGCTGAGGTAGAGACGGTTACCCTCCTTTGACAACCTGCTCGACACTTCGATCTCGCTCAGAGCCTCCTTCGTTGGCACCCTCACCTTCGCCCGACGTTTTACAAATTCGATCTCCTTTTCGTCAGGGTTGAGTAGGTCCATCCAGATTACATGACCCGGCAAATCGTCATCGGCTCCGCCCGACCTGACGGTGCCATCCGTGTCTCGATATATGTTCAGCAAACTTGGCTCCTGGAAACTCGGGAGGGACGGGTTCAAACGAACTAGCCGGTCCTTTTTCACCCGTCTACGACATTCTTGAGGCTCGTTCAGAGGACCAAATTTACAACCCATTCGCTCATAGACCACAAGCCCACGAAATCGAACTCCATCAGCAATCGTAAAGAAACGCCCGATGCTCGCCTCCTCGCAACATGTGGTGAGGGCGCGGGTTAGATAAATCTCTATACATCGAGCAGGACTCCTGCCGTCCACACACCGACGATGTCGGGATAGGAGAGAGCGACAGCCCCTCCCACGGATTGATCAGCAAGCCGATCGAAAGCGCGACGCCGCCCACTGCGGCGACCGCCTTTTTATTCAGTTTTGGCATTGGTGGTTTCCTTGCTCTCCGACTGCGCCACGTGCCGTGCCACCCACGTGCCGCCTAGCAGAAGCAACGTCAGCCACAACGTCAAGAAGTCGGAGATTGCCGGGACCATGTTGAGGATGATGTCGGCGAGCGCGGCGAGCTCGATGAACCGCCGCGACCATGCGCGCGAAAGCACCCGACGCCAGTCCGGGACGAGTTTTCATAGTGTTCGCTTAGAGGTTGGGCCGCATACCTCTTTTGGATGAGGTGCTATGTACGGCGAGTTGTGTTCCTATGAGCCCGACAGCAATGATGCGGTCGACTCAGTAGTATGCAAAATGAAGCTCGCCTCCCCGGCGGGCTTTTTTGCTGTCAGCCCCTCAGAACGGCTTCGCCTTGAGACGGTACCTGCCCGCAATGGCCTCGTGACTTCCACCCGAACCGTCGGCACTTGTGGCGATAGCCCCAGATGCGGCGACCGGATGTCAGTTCGATCACAGTCCAGTAGAAGGCCGGCGGGTAAGGCTCGCCGCTCTTGAAGATCAGCTTTGAACCATCCGATGGACAGCCGAGCACGAACGCATTAAAGCGACCGACAGCTTCGTTGCGATGCCGGGCATGCTTCGGATCTTGTCCATGAAAATTGACTGAGAGACAAAAGCTCCGATGTCGGTGTTGTCTGCAATCGCTGCAGATGTCCTGATCGTGATTTCCTTACCCCGCTTGAACTTCGATCAATGCACCGAGTCAGACGACGGAGCATTCACCCGGGTGGCTGCGAGGCCGACGTATGCGCCAATCAGGACAGTCGCCATCTCCTGCACCGAGCGGCAACCGTCGTTGTAGAGTTCGATAGCTGCATCGCAGAGAAACGACGACGCTTGATCATCCCAAGCAACATTGTAATGCCGATACCATTCCCTGACAGCCTTCGACATTATCAAACGGTCTTGCTGTGATACCTTCTCCATGCCCGCTCTCATAAGTCGTCAGTGTTGACCGAGCTTGGTTTCGACCTTCTTTCTCGAGTTGCCGACGCTCCTCACCGCTTTTTTCACTGCATCCTTGGAGACGCTTTCCTTCTTGGCTTCGTAGGCAACCTCGTGATCCTGACTGCCGGCGACGCGGACGCGATCCTGAGCTCGGCCTCGTGGTGTCTGCTTCTGTGCCATCGGGCTTCTCCTTTAATTGATCAGCGCAAGATAAACTCGCAACGATTCCGGTGGTTCCCGGGAGATGGTGATTGTCGACATGCCCCGCTTGAAGCGGGTCCCGAACCCGCTATGCAGTGTCCGAAGCAGGGATCAGGATGATTGCGCTACCCATGGACACTGGAACGCGAGGGCCGCGAACCACGCGGCGGTCTCGATACCGCCGATGCCCTGACAGAGATCCTTCGCAGCGAAGATCTGCCCGGTGTCATGCCCCCGGACTGGCTAGTCGCCACACTTCGGATGGACCAGGACGACGAAGGCGTTTCCATACACTCGTCGCCGCTTGGATGGACGGTCGCCGAGGGCGCTTCACGACCTCATGTCAGAGCGCCCTTGGGTCGGAGACGGCGACGCGACACCTCAGCAGATCGTATCCGCGCCGCAAGAGACCTCCTGCGGCCAATCGCTCGTGCTGGCTCATGTTCCCACAAGTCATCCACGGTGTGTCCACACGTTACCCACAGCGTAACCTGTGGCCGTTACATCGGATTTCGTCCATGCGGTCTATCTGTGGATCACATTCCACTCGCAGACTGCGACAACCCGGCCTGTTTTTGTTGCCGCGAATTCCCAGCCGCGTATCCTCGCCAACACCCTTCTTTAGCGCAGGCGGCGGACCTCGAAGGGCGCGGCGGCGGACAGAAACTGTCCCCGCCGCTCTGTGTCGAACGCAGTCCAACGCCCGATGCGATCGTTTCAACCATCAAGGCAGCGTTTCCGCCGGAATCAATCTCTGAACGTGATTCTGCAAGTTATTGAAAAATGATTCGTTTCGTGTCGGAACGAATCACCCTGGCACGTCTTTGAGTCGCGTATTAGTGATTCGGAGTATTTGTGATGGCCTCAGGACAGCGTGCGCAGTGGAAGGGCTTTATAAAGTTCGGCGAAGTCACGTGCGGGGTGGCGCTCTATACCGCTGCATCCACCTCCGACCGGATCACTTTCAACACCATCAACAAAGCCACAGGCAACCGCGTCAACCGGGTCTTCATCGACAGCGAGACCCAAGAGCGGGTGGAAAAAGAGGCTCAGACCAAGGGCTTCGAGATCGACAACGGTCAATACATCATCGTCGATCCCGAGGAGGTCGCCGCCGCCATCCCTGAGAGCAACAAGACCCTCGAGATCGAGGCGTTCATACCCTGCTCCGACGTCGATGATGTCTATTTCGACAAGCCCTATTATCTGACACCGGACAAGATGGGTGGAGACGCTTTCGCCGCGCTGCGCGACGGCATGAAGAATTCGAACGTCGCAGCCATCGCCCGCACGGTCCTCTTTCGCAGAATGCGCACGGTGCTGATACGTCCCCACGGCAAGGGTCTGATCGCAACCACCCTGAACTACGACTACGAGGTCAGGTCGAGCGCCAAGGCGTTCGAGGCGATGCCCAAGATCAAGATCCAAGGAGAGATGCTTGATCTCGCCAAGCACATCATCAGCACCAAGAAGGGTGAGTTCGATCCGGCAACATTCGACGACCGCTACGAAGCCGCCCTTGCCGATCTGGTAAAGGCCAAGCTGGAAGGCAAGTCGCTTCCAAAGCCGAAGAAGGTGGAGGTTTCGAAGCCCAATGATCTGCTGGCAGCGCTGCGCGAGAGTGCTGGCATCATGAAGGCCGCAGCGGACAAACCGAAACGCACCGCGGCCAACGCCAACACTGGCACCGGACGGGAGCGGTCCGCGCGCGGGGCGACAACAAAGCCCGCCGCGTCAAAGGCTGCACCGCAGCGCAAGGCAAGCTAGGAGATAGGCGATGGCTCCGAAATATTATTGGAAGGGCTACCTGAAGCTCTCTCTCGTCACCTGCCCCGTGGCGATGACCCCCGCGACATCCGAAAGCGAGAAGGTGCGCTTTCATACGCTCAACAAGGAGACGGGCAACCGCGTCGTCTCCCAGTATATCGACTCCGTCACTGGCAAGCCCGTCAAAGACGCGAACGAAGCCAAGGGTTATGCCCGCGGTGAGAACGACTACGTGATCCTGACCGACGAGGAACTGGATGTCGTGGCGCTCGACACGGTGAAGACGATCGACATCGACAAGTTCGTCCCGGCCGATAGCATCGAATGGATCTACCTTGAGAAGCCGCACTACCTGATGCCGGACGACGCGGTCGGCAACGAGGCGTTCGCCGTCATCCGCGACGCAATGAAAGCCGACAAGGTTTTCGGCGTGTCGAAGCTGGTCATGGGCCGCCGAGAGCGTGCCGTTGTCCTTGAGCCGCGCGGTGAAGGCATCGTGCTGTGGACTTTGCGTTTCGGCGACGAGGTTCGGCCCGAGGAGAACTATTTCGAGGACATCCACGAAAAGGCAGATCCGGATCTCATTCCGCTCGTCCAGCAGCTTATCAAGCAGAAGACCGCCCGATGGTCGTCGGACATGGCGAGCGATCCAGTCCAGGAGAGCCTGCTCAAGCTCATCGAAGAAAAGAAGAAGCTGCTGAAGCCGAGGAAGAAGGCTGCCAAGGGCAACGCCGGAGAGGCCGCTGCCGCTTCCAACGTCGTGAACATCATGGATGCCTTGCGCAAGTCGTTGGAGGCAGATCTCAAAGGTAGGAAGGCGGGGTAGTCACATGCACTTGCTGGAAACGAAGATTGTTCACGAGACAACCGGATGGCGGGTAGACTTTGTCGGCGACGATGGTGAAGCAGTGTCGATCAAGGTCGCTGACGGTCACGCTTCAAGCGAGGATGAGGCAATTCAGCGTGCAAAGGAGGTCATGGTCCAGTTAACGGCATATGGCACGCGCGGAGGCGGACGGAGCATCAATCCGTACGATGCCGCCAGCAACGGCAACTTCGACGACGGCGAGCTGCCGCTGGATGCGCGACACTGACCCAGTGTTGGAGACGACGCGGGCCTTCGGTCAATAAAAAAGGCCGGGGCGAAACCGCACCGACCTTCCTCATCATCGCCTCTTACCAGTGCCAGTACATCCGTGGTCAAAAGCATTTCAGCGATGCGGCGTTGCGAGCCGCGAGTCTCAGCGCTCATCAGCAATGCCTGTGAGAGAGTTCTACCTGTGCAATGTGTCCGCAACAAGTCTCACCAGAAAACTAGCCGAAGAATGAGCCACCTGATGTCAGGACGTGGGTCAGGCCTGGGAAGCGGGCCAGTCGTTTGACGGTTCCTCAATAACGTCGTCCGATTGGTCTTCTGCGGGATCCGGGTCGCGGTCGTACGCCACCCTCAGGCGGCCGAGTTCATTCTGGATGGCATCGTAGACATCCCTCGCCTTTGCGCCTTTCACGACGAACGTGTCGATGAATTCTTCGAGCTTCATGCTCAAGTCGTCCCGCCAGTCCTTCGTCATTGCCGCTCCTCCGGATGAATACGAATACCCCTGCAACGAAGGCCCCACGTCGGGCAATGTACGGAAGCTCGTATGCTTGGAGAAGCGCCCTCGTCGGGTTCGGGATCTGGAAGCGCTTCCTTGCCGGGCATCCCGTCGGGATCGCGCGGTGGCGTGTCAACGGGCGGCGGCGATGGCAGCGGCACGATGCGCTCGTTCGGCACGGACATGGGGATCCTCCTCACTGCGAAAACGTGGGAAATCACCGGGAGTTCCGTTGAAGCTCGGCCCCTTCGACACCATCTGCTGCGACATGTCCAAGACGAAGACGAAAAGCAAGGAAAGCGACGATCCCGAGCTGATCAGGGAGTGGCCGCTTACCGTGGTGGCGACCCTCGGTTCTGGTGTTAGGGTGAAGGGAATCCTGCAGGAAATCCGCTCCCGGCTACCATCCCCGGTCCGGAAGTCGCTGGACATGCAGGCGGCAGGGCTCATCCTCGTCATGCCAGAGACTTCGAAGACAGTATTCAGAGCGACTGCATCGGCCGTTTCCAGCTTGCTGGACGGCATCGCAGACCTTCCGGTCATTCCCCGCGAGATCGAGGATATCCTGACGATCACGGCATCAGAGCGGAAGCGCTGGCTTGAGGACGGTCGCCTGCCCAGCGCTGGAACACGAACGGTCAGGCTCCAAGGACGCGCAAGGAAGATCACCTTTCACGTGTTCGACCCCCGGGTTGTCGAGGATCTGCTCGACCGTGGCGCAGTGGACGAATGGCGGGAGGTGGACGCTGCGGCGAAAGCGGAAAATCGCAGACGAGCCGCGTATCAGGCGAAGTTGACGCGCTCGCTGAAGAAAAGAGAAAAAACCGAACAAACCGAGCGAACCGATGAAACGGCAACCGGGTTGAGCGGATGGGAGGAGTTCGGTAGCGACGGCCTCCTTCGGTAGTGCCATCGCGCCGATTCGTCAGAATACGATAAGGGGCGCCGCTCATCTCCGCCACTCGGATGGCGGATTCGCGTAGCCCCGGAAACTTGCCGGACGGACATCGAGCGACATTGCTCATATGCTCATAGTTGCGACACCCGGGATGATTGCGAAGTCCTGCCACCGCAAACGAACGAGGCATGGGCTGGTATCCCTTGCGCGTTCGAAGGCGCTCCAACTAACCGTGGATCCCACAGGTGACTGAGGCGCAAAAGCAAGATGCGGCGACGTCGATATTGCTTGGCGCGAATTCTCCACTCGTGACTCCGGTGCGGATCAACTTCCCGATGTCGGTCTTGAGTCCATTGAGATACGGCATGAACGACGGCAACTTACTTCCGAAGCTAGAACGACGAGGCTAAACATTTTGGGGGTCGCTATCGCGTGCCTCTGACATCAACTGATGGTGACCGAGTGCGGCTTCCTCAAGACAGCTTGCCGCGTCGCCTGGTTCATCAATGGCAAGCGGGGGGACGCGCAGGGTGGTCTCCGGGAAATCTCCGACGATGGCGTCCCATATCGAAGTCTTGGAGGGAGGATTCTGTACACGCTGGCCGGGACTTCCCAAGGAGTCGGGCGATGTCAGCGACGTTTGTCTTCGACAGCCCGTACGGCCGACACGGGGCCGTGCCGGCTTCTAAGATCCGGGACACGTGTTCGGCGCGCGGCCGGTGTCTTGCAGGCTTGGCTATTTCCATCTTCCGATCCTAATAAATCCTTGCCGTTGGCGGCTAAACTTCAGTACGCAATCTGCCCATCCTTGATTGGCGCACCGTCGGAGGAGAGTTCCTCCTTCAGAATCTCCCGCGCCTCGGGGCTGATGACAGCGACTGGTGCCGCGACGGCGAGACGCGCGGCCGAGCCTGCAAAGTTTGCGGCGCTCACGCCGATTTGGTCTGCCGCGCTTGCCTGTCCACCATCCAGGCTCTGCCCAGCCAGCCGCCGTCCGAGCAGGCGGACGATCTCCGGGCTTTCGGCAAAGGCGTTATGGCCGAGTGGGTCGTTCGTCGCGATCGCGCTCGTGTCGATGACGGAAACGCCGAGTTCATTGAAAAGAGGTGCGTAGGGTCTGAGATCGGAGCCGCCGAGACGTTTGACCCCGCCCGAAAGCCAGCCCGAGACTTCCAGCGCCTTGTCGCTTTTCGATGTCAGGATAGCAAAGTGCGGCCGCTTCGGTCCCATCTCGGTGAACTGGCGGCGGAAGACGTCGATATCGATGTCCGGCGATGCGAGCACAACGTTCTTCACCTTCGCCGGGATCGATTTCTCGCGCATAGCCACGCCGCGGAGTGCCTCCGCCGCCAACCAGCCGCCCATCGAGTGAGCGAGGATCGTCACATCCGAGACGTCGGGGCTCTTCACCGCCTGGAGGATCAGATCCTCGAGGGCGCGGCGCGAGTAGTTGGCGCTCTCCTTGTCGTAGAGGTAGTCAAAGACGCGCCCTCTGGACGGCCAGGTGAAGAGGATCGGCGCGGCGTCGGTTCCCGAGTCATGGACGATCTGCGCGAAGCGGAAGACCGCATCGGCATAGGTGTTGTTGAATCCATGAACGAAGATGATGACCTGGTGCTTCTTGTTTCGATTTGCCCGGTACCAGTCGAGGGCCTGCCCTTCGGACTGGACCCTGGCGACCTGCGTGACCGCGAACTCCTTTTGCGGGTTGGGCGGCATGCGCGACGGCCACTGCACCTCGCCAATCTTGCGGTTCCGGTCGGGGGGAATGGACACGTCGACGCTGTTAAGCGAGATCGCCGTCCCGCGGTCGCCGGAAAAGAGCTTGCCGGGATCCTCCGAAGGCTTGCGCGTCGTGGCGACAAGCATGGTGACCCGAGTGGTGCCGATCGGGGCGACGGCGAGTGGCCGCAGGACCTCTTGCGCCCGGCTGGCGCAACCCGATGCGGCAAGCGACAGGGCAACAAGCACTGGGACGGCTTTACATGCGTACCGAACGGTCGCGATCGTCGTAGTGCGGCGGTATCCCTGGGCAACGCGTCCAGGGTGCGAGAGCGATCCTGTCATTTCAGTTCTGCCCCACTTCGAGAGGAATACGGAACCAGGCGACGTAGAGCGCCGGCAGGAAGAGAAGCGTCAGCGCCGTGCCGACGACGATCCCGCCCATCATCGCGTAGGCCATCGGTCCCCAGAATATCTCGTGAGAGATCGGAATCAGGGCGAGCGTCGCAGCCGCGGCAGTGAGCATGATCGGTCGCATGCGATGCTCGGTCGCCTCCACCACCGCCTTCCATGGCGACATTCCCTCCGCTCGCAACTCCTCGATCTGCACGATCAGGATGACGGAGTTGCGGATGAGGATTCCGACGAGCGCCAGGACGCCCAGCAGTGCGACGAATCCTAGAGGCGAGTTGCTGGCAAGCAGGGCCACGACGACGCCGATGAGGGCCAGCGGCGCCACCGAGAAGACCAGCAACAGCCTGTGGAAGCTCTGGAGTTGGATCATTAGCAGCGTCGCCATGATGACGAACATTGCAGGTGCCACCTTGGCGATCGGGCCCTGCGACTTGGCGCTTTCCTCGACCGCGCCGCCGACTTGGACAGAATACCCGGCCGGCAGCGTCTTTTCGAAGGCCGCGACCTTATCGGAGAGCGCCTTCACGACCGTCGCCGGCTGCGTCGCGTCGCCGATGCCGGCCTTGATCGTGATGGTCGGAACTCTGTCGCGCCGCCAGATCGTCGGCTGTTCGAGCTCATAATGGAAGGTCGCGACCGATGACAGCGGGACGGATTGACCACTGCTGCTTTGCAGTTGCAGGTCAAGCA
>NZ_JBBNAM010000032.1:0-13183 GCF_037994425.1 Phyllobacterium sp. | reverse complement strand
ATGACGCCACCGAAGGTGCTTGGTGCGCCGAAACCCTGGTCATCGGTCATGATGAGAAGCACGTTCGGTGCACCCTTTGGCGGCACGACACGCGGCGCCCACCAGGGCTGCGACTCCGAGGCCTTCTCCTTGATCACACCGCCGAACGGCGGCGGCGGTGCGGGAAGCTGCTTGCCGTCGATCGTGGTCGTCGCACTCGGGGAGCCCGCTTCTCCGCTGACCGATTGTGCGAATGCTACGGAGCAACCGATTCCGGTCAAAGCTGTAAAGCCAACGGCGGCGATTAAGGCGCGAGAAACGCGCATATAGCGAGAGCGCATGGAACCCTCCTCTTGGCCACGCGAGGCAAGGTCTCTTTGGAAGAAGCAATATCGAACGATCACAGCTATCAGAACACCGATGGGAGTCTGATCCGGAAACATGGGCAATCGTACTTCCGCAATTTCGTTTCGGGACGCTTGCAACTCAATGAGTGTGTCCTGATGCCGGCCTGTGAAGTACCTTACTGTAACCTACAGTTTGCCGCGGACCGAAAATGGATGTCCGATTCGCTTCAGCCGTTCCTTCAGGATCGAAATTAATAAAATAGAAATGGATGGTACGCTAACATCTGCCGTTTGGCCTTGGGGCACCCCTGCTGCACTCCGGAACTGCGAGTAATTCTGCGGTTCGTCGCAGACGTTGGAGCAGAATGCGTTTCATGGTTGGCTGGTTTCAAATACGCTTCGGACGAAGAGTGCCGTTCGCTCCCTCAAGAAAGAAGCGCCCATGTCCCGCCTGAAACTGTTGCAGATCGCTCTGTTTGCATTCGGTGTCGTATTCTGTCTGGTCTATCCGCTTGCGATTATCTGGCCGTCGGGTTGGGCGTGGCATGATGGCCCGCCCTCCGCTTCGCACTATTTCATGATGATCGTCGGCATATACGCAACGCTTGGCATATTTCTCGTCCGCGCATCGCGAGACCCCATGGCACATCGATCGCTAATCGACTTCACGATCTGGTCGAGTGTCGTGCACGCGTTGATCATGGCGATCCAGTCCTTCAGCCCCGGCGCGCATATGGGTCATATGCTTGGCGACGTGCCGGCCCTGCTACTCGTGGCGGCGGTGCTCGGCGGGTTGACCTATTCCGGCGGCGCAAAGAACGACGGATAGCGACCAACGCGCCGGCCCCCTCGCCACATTGCTGGATGTGAACGCTAGCGATCTGATTAGGCGGCCGGCAAGCTCAATGCGATTTGTACAATAGCTGCCGCAGTGGTGAGCTGCGCAGAATAGGGCCGAGTATTCCAAAGGACTTTGCTTTGCTCTTGAGAGGGCGTTTCAGGCAAAAGAAACGGGAGGAGCGCGAGCCACCACGGGGGCGTCTGATATTCCTCGGCAACTCCTCCCCAAGAAGAACTGGCCGCCGGGCTTGGGGTGCATTCAACGGCCAGATGTCTTATCCTACACCGTTGAGATTAGCGCGTCTCTAATGAATTGGGATCAATCAATTCCGGTCGCGAGCAGATACTTCCATTTCCGCCAGCTGTGCTAGACTGGAGAGAATGGTCGCGCAGATAATTCAACAGTGCATGGCTTATCGGAGGTTTCATGAGCAAAACCAAAATGTTCTCGCCGATCTCGATTGGCGGCTTGGCGCTAAGAAACCGCATCGTCATCGCCCCGATGTGTCAATATTCGGCCGAAGACGGGCAGATGACCGACTGGCATCTCATCCATCTCGGAATGCTTGCCAACTCGGGCGCGGGCTTCCTGACGATCGAAGCAACCGCCGTTTCGCCGGAAGGGCGCATCTCCTACGGCGATGTCGGCCTCTATGACGATGCGTGCGAAGGCGCCATGCGGCGTGTACTCGAAGGCGTCCGGAGGTGGTCAGACATGCCTATCGGCATCCAGCTCGGCCACGCTGGTCGCAAGGCCTCGAGCGAGTTGCCCTGGAAGGGGGGCAGCCAGATTCGGCCAGGTGACGCCAACGGCTGGAAGACAGTCGCGCCGAGCGCCGTTCCCTTCAAGGAAATCTACGACGCGCCCGCGGCGCTCGACAGCGATGGGCTGGCGCGCTTGCGCAAGGCATTTGCGGACGCGGCAGCACGTGCGGCTCGCCTCGACCTTGCGGCGGTGCAGATCCATGGCGCCCATGGCTATCTCTTGCATCAGTTCTTGTCGCCAGTTTCCAACCATCGCACCGATGCCTATGGCGGGTCGCTCGAGAACCGGATGCGGTTCCCGCTTGAAATTTTCGAAACTGTTCGCGCTGCATTTCCTTCCGAGCGCCCGGTTACCATGCGGGTATCCGCAACGGATTGGGTCGACGATGGCTGGAATATCGATGAGACGATCGCCTTCGCGCAAGCCCTCGAACAACGCGGATGCAGCGCTTTCCACGTTTCAAGTGGCGGGCTCGCATCCAATCAACAGATCGTACTTGGCCCAAATTACCAGGTACCGTTCGCAAGAGCCGTCAAGGCCGCGACGCGCATGCCTGTCATTGCCGTCGGTCTCATAACCGAGTTCGAGCAAGCGGAAGCCATCCTTGGGACAGGTGACGCCGACCTGATCGCGATCGCAAGGGCGGTTCTCTACGACCCGAGATGGCCATGGCATGCGGCTGCGCATTTTGGCGAAAGTGTTGCCGCGGCGAACCAGTATTTGAGGTGCCAGCCACGACAATTTTCCTCTCTCTTCGAGGCAAATGCCGGTTAAAGACAGAGGATGGGACACCTCCGTACGACGGTGGCCGTGCGGGGAATCGCCCGCCTCAACGCATCAATCCATCCGCGAGCCCTGGCCATTCCTTTAGGAAAGCTGCACGGGCACGAATTCCGGGCGACGTTGCCTGCCGCTCCTTATCCTGAATGAGGCGCGCGAACACCAAAGTATCGTTGCCCTTCTTCGCCCAGCCGACATACCAGCCCCATCCGCGCGTCCTGTCGAACTCACCGTCCAACTTGCGCGGATATGCGCCGCCCGTCTTGCCTGAGATCGTCCACCCGCCTTGCACCTCGTTGCTTTCGACAATCTGACTGGTCATCTCATAGGCACGCGGGTTTACGGGTAATTGCCGATTGATGAATTTCTCCAGGAAGCGCACCTGCTCGATAGGCGAGATCTTTAGAGATGAGCTGATCCACGCCCGCTCGAGCGCATTGTTCTTACCGGAATCGCCGGAGAAATCAGCGTTGCCATATTTGAACGCAGTTGCGTAACCGCGCAGACGTTCGACCCCGATCGCCTGAGTGATCTGCTGTGAGAACCATACCACCGAATATTTCATCCATCGCGTCGGGTCAGTCGGCTGCCTCCACACCTCGCCGAGCCAATCGGGATAACCTTCGCGAAAGGGCAGCGTCGGGGAATGTGCATCCTTGAGATATCCGGCATCATACCCCATCACACTGAGGGCGATCTTGAACGTGGATGCTGGGGTGACCCTGCCGCTGCAATCGCCCTTTTCGTGGAGGATTCGGCCATCGGACGTATTGGCGATGACGGTGCAGATGGTCAGTGCTTGCGCTTCAACGCCCTGGTTGCCAAGCGCCAACAATGAGAGCGCCGCAAGATAGTACTTCTTCAAATCATCCTCCAGTATTGCCGATTGTCCTGAGGCCGAATTGGTGCGAGACTCACGCTTACCAACCCATGTGGCATATCAACGAGGGCAGAGATCGATCAATAGATCGGCGCAGCACAACGTTTTCCTTCCAATACCAGCTTCTTCGCCCGGGATAACGTATTGCTACCACTGAAATCATATGTCATTTCATCGTTAGTATAAGAGAAGGCCGGAGCGTATTTCCGGGCACATTGAATGAATTTGCTCGTTGCGACTGATCCAATTCGTTCGCGCCCCTGGCTCGGCTATGCAAGCGCGCTTTTGCTTGTCGTCGTTTCGCTCCTCCTGCGGATGTGGCTCGGGTTTTATGTGGGGGGTATCAACTATCTACTCTTTTATCCGGCAATTCTTCTAGCGAGCCTCCTTGGACGTTGGGGGCCCGGGGTTTTTGCGACGTTGTTTTCGGCTTTTCTGGCGCAGTACTTCTTTGTCGATCCGGTCGGTTCGGTTCTTCCGGAAACGACGGATCAATGGGCGGCACTGATCGGCTTTCTCTGCAACGGTTTCATTATCGTTGCGCTGATGGAGCGGGTAACTGCTGCCCATGCACAGCAGATGGTCCTGCAGAAGCAATTGCAGGATGCCGCCAAAACGCTCGAGTCGAAGGTGGAGCGCCGGACCACCCAGCTGAAAGCCGAAATGGAAGAGCGGACCGCAGCACAGGAGAAGGTGCGGCAACTGCAGAAGATGGAATCGATCGGTCAGCTGACCGGCGGCGTGGCCCACGACTTCAACAATATGCTCGCCATCATCATCGGCAGCCTCGACATGGCGACGCGTCGCCTCAGCGGAAATGAGGATCCGCGCCTCGTGAAATCCATTCAGAGCGCCAAGGAAGGCGCACAGCGCGCAGCGACTTTGACGGCACGTCTCCTCGCATTCTCGCGGCAGCAGCCATTGAAGCCCGAAATCATTGATGGAAACAAGCTCGTCGGCGGCATGTCCGAATTGCTGAGGCGCACGATCGGCGAGCACATTCAGATTGAGACGGTGCTTGCGGGCGGGCTTTGGAAAACCCATGCCGATATCGGCCAGCTGGAAAACGCCATCATCAATCTGTGCATCAACGCGCGCGACGCCATGCCAGATGGCGGCAAGCTGACGATTGAGACGGCAAATGCTGAACTTGATGATCGGTATGCGCGGCTGCATGACGAGGTCAAGCCCGGTCAATATGTGCTACTGAGTATTACTGACACTGGAACCGGCATGTCGAAGGAAGTGATCGAACGCGCGTTCGATCCATTCTACACCACGAAGGGGGCAGGAAAGGGCACTGGTCTGGGGTTGAGCCAAGTCTATGGCTATATCAAACAAACCGGCGGCCATATCAAAATCTACTCAGAAATTGATCGCGGCACGACGATCAAGATTTACCTGCCGCGCCGTCATGGCGAAGCGGAGGTTGTAGACACAGGACAAAGCCTGGAAACCCCGCTTCCTGTTGTCAACGGAACCAGAATTGTCCTCGTTGTTGAAGATGAGGATCAAGTCCGACACATGACGGTCGATGCCTTACGCGAACTTGGGTATACCGTGGTCCAGGCAAGCACGTCCAATGAGGCGCTGCAGCAGATGGAATTGCTGCCGCGTATTGACCTGCTTTTCACGGATATCGTTCTGCCAGAGACCAATGGCCGGCAATTGGCGGATATCATCCGGCAGAAACGCCCTGACGTGAAGGTTCTCTTCACGACGGGATATACGCGCAATGCCATTGTGCACAACGGCGTGCTAGATCATGGCGTTGATTTGCTGACAAAGCCGTTCACGATTGATCAGTTGGCGTTAAAACTGAAAGACGTCCTCGGATAATCGAAGATACCGCGAGACGTTGAGACAATGGGGAAGTAGTACGTGAACAAAGGGGCAAAAATTCTCGTCGTTGAAGACGAAGGTCTGCTTGCGATGATGGTCCAGGAAATGTTGGAGGAGTTGGGTTACGAGGTCCCGAGCGTTGCATCGACGCTCAGCGAGGGCGTAAGCCTGGTCGCAACGGGCACGTTCGATGCGGCGATCCTCGATATTTCGCTGCACGGTGAAAAGTCGTTCCCCATTGCTGAATTGCTCGTTGAGATGGGAATCCCGTTTGCGTTTTCATCCGGCTTTTCGCTTGAGGATGTCGAACCCGACTACGCCGCCCGCCCGCTTTTGCGCAAGCCGTACCAGCTTGCCGAACTCGAGCGGATTCTCGCAGCACTCTAGGAAAAGTTTTGCCTTTAGCGTCGTTCTGTCGGAGGGAATTCGCCGACTAGCCAGCGCCATGAGAGACAATTGGACTGGAGATTGCGATTTGCCTGTCGGCCTCAGTCGAGGCGATGGAGATGAGCAGCGCGACCGATGACCAACCGCCAGCCGCCGCAATCGTGCCCAGTCGCTCCAGCTCGTTCTTGATTTTTTGCGCTACCTCAAGTCGTTCAAGATTTTCAGCATTGACCTTTGCCATTAGTGCCCTCCAAGTTGCAGCTCACGTGGCGCACAACTAATCACATTGTCCGCCCCGGCGCTCTTGGCAATTGGTCGAATAGTCAGTTGGGCTCAGTGCCGTTGAGGTGACTTGATTCTGAATTTCGCCGGGTGAGCTTGACGCGCTGCCCCGTGAGGTCGTTGACCTCGATGAACCCCATTTCGATAAGATGCCAGAAACGGCAGTTTCTGATCCTTGGCGAGTGTGGCCAATTCCTGAAGCATAGTGGCAATATATTCGAGAGTATCTTTCTTCGTCGCCTTCATTTGCGGATGCTCGCCTGTGCATTGAGAACCGGACGGGGTGATCGGGCGTGCAATCCCATGACAACCGGATCGGGATGGTCGCCTGCCTTGCCTAACCGCTCGCGGGCAAGGTCCGAGATTTCGAACATGCCGGCATGGGTGAGAACGCCACCGAAAAAAGTAGGGACGCCGATTGGGCGTGGTGCCCAGCTGGCACGCCGAAAAATTCTCACCATGCGTGCATCGTAGACAGAGACAACGGTATCAAGGCCGGCGAAAAGGCCCACCTCGACGACGCCGGAGAAAAGTTCTGTCGTGACGTTGTTCAATCGACCGGGTTGCGCGGCGAGGTCGGGGTCAATGCAGAAGCGCGAGCTTTCCCAGATCAGGGGACTTTCGACAATATTGCCTTGGGGCAGAAGCGCACCGAATACGTCGCGCAACATATTGGGGCCAGTTGTTGGCAGAAGCCGAAGCGATCCCTGCAGTTTCCCCGTTTCTTCGTTAATCGACATCAAGTAGAGCGGATCGCATCTATCAAAACGATCGACCTCGCGGCCATTGTCTACATTGACTTCCCAGTTCAAGCGCTCTTTGAAAACCCGTGCGCGAAGTCGAAACATCTGTTCAAGAAAGTGGTCATGCGAAATATGTTCATCGGCGCCAAACACATGGATCATGGACAACACCCCGGTTTCTAGTACGGCGCAGTCTAGACAACGGCAAAACCCGCGCCATACCGGAGAACTGAGGTATTATCGAATGCTAAAGCAGATCGTGGGAGTAGAGTTTGGCCACCGCGTGGGTCAGGTTTTTGGCATCGAGTTTGCGGCGGGCGAGGTCTTGATAAAAACGCACTGTCTTTTCGCTCAAGGAAAGAATGATGCCAATCTCTGCCGCTGATTTTCCGGCGGCGGACCATTTCAAGCACTCGAGTTCGCGCGGCGATAGCTTTATCTTTGGTTCCCGATGTCCTTCAGCGCGCAGCACCATCTGGTGTATGTGATACGCCAGGACCGGGAAATCCCGAACCCAGGATGGCATGAGCCGGATCCATTGCCCGAGCCGCATGTTGCTTGAGATGGAAAGAAGGCCCTTTTCGCCGTACCTGCCACGGACGGGAAAGCTCAGCCCGTGCCTTCCGACACCGAATTCGACCGCTTCACCGAAGAAGCGCCGCAAAGGCGATTTGGTAACTTCGAATTTGCCCCAATCGACGGGCAAAATCGAGGAGAACCCTTGTTTCAAGACCGGATCGAGCTGCCAATAGTTCTGCTCGTTATAGCGGTTGATCCAGTTTTCGTTGTAAGTTGCCGAAACATAACGATTTCTCCCCATGGTTCCTGGTCGATTGACGGCAACGTAGGCGACCGTGCTGAGTTCATAAACGGCGGTGAGGCGAGCGAGCAGTTCGTGTACCTCGCTGTTGTTACGAACGGATTGTGCCTCCTCGATGAGATTGATGAAGTTCCGGTCGAGGTTCATGGAATGCGCTCTTGTGGCTATCACGCGCTCTTTTCCTTCGTTCGCATGCGCGCAACTCTAATACAGTTCGCGGCAAACTGTATTGGACTATAGTCTTAGACGCGCGCCCTCTTGGATAGCGGCAAGCTGCGCTAACACACGGAAGGACACTAGGCGCCTGGCACATGCGTCCTGGCTATGTTGCCGGCAGTTCGGGCTGCTTCCACCTGTTTGAGAAATTCTCCAAATGTATAAGTACAGGTGCGGTTAATTCCTAAGAATTAAACAAATGCCTTGGGCTTCAATACGAAATGATGATACTATTCTTTTTATCTAAGTGAAAGAACGCGGAAACTAATATCGAGTTGAATTTCGAGTAGATTGGAATATTCCGAAATAAAACAGAAATTCAATGTAGATAGACTTCGTATTTGTTTTCGCTATTGATGAAATGGAAGAGGTTGTATGTTGGATTTTCAAATATTGAATCTCTGACTGGAAGGGTTGGTTCGGTACGACATCGTTTGTTGCTCGTGCAATGCTGGGTCGATTGCTAGACGAAACTTGGGTTGAAGGGTAATCGGGAAGGGGTGCTATCCTCGCGGGGAAACATCTGATGAACGACGTCACGAAATGGCTGAGCGAGTTGAGCCTCGAGCACTTGGCCAGCACCTTCGCGCGCAGCCAGATCGATTTCGACAGCCTTCGACTGCTTTCGGACGCCGATTTGCAGGAAATGCAGATCCCCCTCGGCCCACGCAAGAAAATTCTGGCGGCAATTCAACGGTTGAACGAAGGCGGAAATGTGGAGCAGCTCGCTTCCGCGGCGGCCGAGCGGCGACAGCTTACGATCCTGTTCTGCGATCTGGTTGGCTCCACCGAATATGCGGTTCGACTCGATCCGGAGGATTTCAGCAAACTGACGCGCAAATATCTCGATCAGTGCAACGTTGCCGTGCGAAACCACAACGGCATCGCCGCAAACTATATAGGCGATGCATTTCAGGCCCTTTTTGGCTATCCGATTGCTGAAGAAGATGATGTCGAGCGCGCCTTGGAACTCGCTTTCGACATTCTCCAAATCGTCCCGCAGATCGAGGTTCCCGATGGCCCGCCTTTGCAAGTGCGCATTGGGATAGCCAGCGGCCTTGTCGTGGTCGGAGATTTCCTCGGCGCCCCCGCCGGCGTTTCCACCGTAGCGCTGGGATCCGTGCCAAACCTTGCGCAACGGTTGCAGATGCAGGCAAGCCCCCAGACGATCCTGACTGACCACCAGACATATGACGCAACAGCAGGCGCATTTGAATTCACCGATTGCGGCCAGCAGCATTTGAAGGGGTTTGGCGACGAGGTTCACGTTTGGCGGGCCGAAAAGGCTAAGATTCTCGAAAGCCGCTTCGCCAAGCGAACCCGGTTGACGGACCTCGTTGGCCGCCGCGCGGAATTGGGGCACTTGGTGGCGTTTTGGCATGAGGTCGTTGCCAGCAATGAGGGTAGGGTAGTTCTGATTTCCGGCGAGCCAGGGATTGGAAAATCACGGCTGGTATTTGAGGTGCAGCGCCGCGCCCCGCGAAGCACCTATCTTACGCTGCAATGCGCCAAGGCTTATTCGAACACCGCTTTGTTCCCCTTCCTCACCCTCCTGAGGCGATATGCCGGAATTAGCGAGAACGATTCCACCCCGGCGAACCTTGCAAAACTCGAAGCTATTTTGGTGCTGAGCGAGGTTGCGCTTGATGAGTCCTTGCCCATATTTGCGGGCCTCTTGTCGCTCGACCAGAAAAGATATCCACCCTCCGAACTGACGTCAGCCCACCAGCATGCCATTTCGCGGCGAATATTCGTCGATTGGTTGCACCATGTCGCCCGGATCAATCCCGTTCTGTTGGCAATCGAAGATGAACAGTGGATCGACCCTTCGTCGAGCGAGGTGCTGAAAACCCTTGCGGAGGAGGCACCCTCCTTTCCGATGCTCATCGTAGTGACAACGCGCGAGAAAACCGTCCGCGCCTGCCCGGATGCAAAACATGTGCAAAAACTCAGGTTGGAACGCCTTAATGATGAGGAGGCACTGCGTCTTGTCAACAGCATCGCAGGGGGGCGAGCTCTGCCCGGCGAAATCAACACATCCGTCGTCGACAAGGCAGAAGGCGTACCGCTTTTTGTAGAGGAGTTGGCGCGATCGGCCTTGGAAATGGGATCGACCCGCACTCACGCGGCGCTGGATGGACACCCCTCCAGAATAGGTGTGCCAAGCACGTTGCAGTCTTCGCTGCTTTCTCGCCTCGACAGGCTTGGGCCGGGCAAGGCAATCGCCCAGGCCGCTGCGGTTATCGGCCGCGAATTTGATATCAAGTTGCTTTCGCATATCTGTGAAATAGGTCGCGACGCGTTGGAGGAGGCATTGGTGCGACTTGCGGATTCCGGTCTCGTGCGCCAGCTCCCGGGTCGTTCCACCTATACATTCTCGCACGCGCTCCTGCAGGAGGCGGCGCGGGGCACGCTTTTGCGCGAGCGCTACCGCGACCTGCATCAGCGTGTTGCCGAAGCTATAGAAACTGTAGACCCTCGCATGGCCGCCGAGCACCCGGAAGTTCTGGCGCAACACTATGCGGAAGCGGCCATGCACGACCGCGCAGCCGATTGTTGGCTTGATGCTGGTCTTAACGTCGCCAAGACATGGGCCAAGGTCGAGGCGGCCAATATGTTTGCAAACGGACTTTCCTGCCTGCACAAACTGCCCGTGTCCTTGGAACGCAAACGCAAGGAACTGAAGCTCTGGTTGGCGCGAGGCGATGTGCTGTATGCAACATACGGATATGTGACCCGCGAAGGCAGCGAAGCCTACCGCAACGTCATGCGGCTCAGCGAGGAACTTGGCAACACAGAATCGCCGGTGCTTGCTCTCGACGGGCTGTTCGGCACCGCCTTCAATTCGGCGCGCTTTGCCGATGTTGAATGGGCGAGCAACCAGCTTCGCGATATTGGCGAGAAACAGAACAGCGTTCGAGCTCTGGTGCTCGGCTTGCAGTTCAAGGGAATGAGTCTGTTTTCGCAAGGTAGTCTGAGAGAGGCACGCGAGCACCTCGAACGGGCGCTCAGCTATATGGAACATGCCGCGGAGGTGGGCAGCGACTTTCCCAGCATGTCGTTGATCTACCTTGCCTTCACACGACATTTGCTTGGTGAATATGACGGGTCCATCGAACTTTATCGGGCGGCCGAACGCTATACGCGGCAACAATCCGCTTACCGACTCGCGGCCTGTCTCGGCGACGGCTGCATCCTGCACGCAATGCGAGACGACTCCGACACACTACGAACAATGACCGACGAACTCATACCGCTTGCCGCAGAAAATGGGCTTCAGCTCTGGTCGAAGATGGGCCTGTTCTTTCAGGGTTGGGCGATGGTGCGCGCGGGGAACAGCGCACTCGGCTTGAAGCAAATGGAAAGAATATGCGCCAGCCTCGGAGACCAGAAGATCGACAAATCCTGCTTGCTTGGCAACCTCGCCGGCAGTTACATCGAAATCGGTGATGTCGACAAAGCGTCCGAGAAGCTCAAGGAAGCGCTGGCGCTTGTGAAAAACACTGGCGAGCACTACTTCACTGCTGAACTCTTGCGGCTCGATGGCGAAATCAAGATGCGGCAGCAAGAGGAAAAGGAAGCGCTGGCGGCGTTCCGAAAGGCGGCTGCTTTTGCCCGTAAGCAAGGCGCAAAGTCCTGGGAACTCAAGGCGATCGAAAGCCTTGCGAAGCTTCTGCGGTCAATGGGCAAGGAAAGTGAGGCAGATCGCAAGTTGCGATCGATTGCGTCATCCGACAATTGACGCGCATTTGATCTAGCTTTGAGAGCTCTGTGCCTTCGCGTGGACCCTAGCGGTCGTGCGTGCGTCCCGAACTGGCGAGATAAAGCATCCCATAGGTAAGGGCGAACGAGGCGAGGCATGGCAGCAGGTAGTCAATAATTGTGCTCATATCGTCCTAACTAGATCGGAGGCTGAAAGTTCCAATTTCATTATAGCATAAGTGGAAAAGGTTGGGGGAGGGTTTACGCCGCGCTCCTCCACATAAATAGTTTGTTTGGCTTGCGCCGCGCAATACTAAGTGCCAGCGGCGTTGATATGGTCGTTCGATTCGATTCATATTGCCTCGGGGGAGAAACATATGGCGTATGATGCGGATGTTATTGTTATCGGCGCGGGTCTGGCTGGTTTGGTGGCGGCGACCGAACTCGCCGATGCCGGCAAGCGTGTGATCATCGTCGATCAGGAGCCGGAACAGACGCTTGGTGGACAGGCCTGGCGGTCGTTTGGTGGGCTGTTTTTCGTGAATTCTCCCGAACAGCGGCGTCTGCGCATCAAAGATTCCCGAGAACTCGCGTTTCAGGATTGGCTCGGCTCTGCCGGCTTCGATCGGAAGGACGATCATTGGCCACGCCGATGGGCAGAGGCCTATATCGATTTTGCTGCAGGCGAGAAGCGTCCATGGCTGCATGCCCTGGGCATGCGCTGGTTTCCAATCGTTGGCTGGGCGGAGCGGGGTGGATCGCTGGCCACGGGACACGGCAATTCGGTGCCGCGCTTTCACATTACATGGGGAACCGGCCTTGGAGTCGTCGAACCTTTCATCCGGCGGGCGCGTGAAGCGGAGCGCAGCGGACTAATCTCTTTCCGCTTCCGGCACCGCGTGACATCACTTGCGTCAAGTGCCGGCATGGTCGTAGGCGTTGAAGGCGAGGTCCTGGTGCCGAGCGATGTGAAGCGCAGCGAACCGAGTTCGCGCCTGGTCGCAACGCAGTTTTCGTTGAAGGCGCAGGCCGTCATCATCGCAAGCGGCGGGATCGGCGGCAATCACCATCTTGTGCGGCGAAACTGGCCGAGGCGGCTCGGCACCCCTAAGCACCTCATCAGCGGCGTCCCGGATCACGTCGACGGACTTATGCTCGGTATCGCCGAGCGCGCTGGCGCGCATCTGATCAACAGCGATCGCATGTGGCACTACGTCGAGGGGGTTCACAACTGGGATCCGATCTGGACGAACCACGCGATACGCATACTGCCCGGCCCCTCATCACTATGGTTCGATGCAGAAGGCCGCCGCCTGCCGGCTCCGTGCCTGCCCGGATTCGACACATTGTCGACGCTCGATCACATCATGAAAAGCGGCTTCGATTATTCATGGTTCGTGTTGAACCATACGATCGTGAAGAAGGAGTTCACGCTATCCGGGTCTGAGCAGAACCCCGATTTCACCTCCAAGAGCTGGCGCCAGGTGCTGAAGCGAGCCCTGGGTGGTGTGCCGGCGCCAGTGCAGGCGTTTCTCGATAATGGTGAGGATTTCATCGTCGAGAAGGATCTGGGCAACCTTGTGCGGCGCATGAATGCCC
>NZ_JBBNAM010000031.1:0-12059 GCF_037994425.1 Phyllobacterium sp. | reverse complement strand
ATGACGCCACCGAAGGTGCTTGGTGCGCCGAAACCCTGGTCATCGGTCATGATGAGAAGCACGTTCGGTGCACCCTTTGGCGGCACGACACGCGGCGCCCACCAGGGCTGCGACTCCGAGGCCTTCTGCTTGATCACACCGCCGAACGGCGGCGGCGGTGCGGGAAGCTGCTTGCCGTCGATCGTGGTGGTGGCTCCGGGCGTACCGGGAACGCCGGTCACCTCCTGTGCGGGTGCCGGGCAGATGAGCCCGGATAAAGCCGTGAATCCAAGGGCGGCGAGCAACCGGCGAGAAGTGTGGAACACATCACGATGAAGGCGCATGGGATATCCCTTCTTGGCCTGGTTGCAGCAACGCTTCTGGGTAAGAGCCGATACGCGCGCCTACAAACTCGACGGTCAGAGTAGACAATCGGCGGACTATGTGGTCGGCGGACTATGTGGCTGGAAACAACAGTGAAATAGTAAGTCGAACTAACAGGTCCGAGAAGACTGCAACCTCTAGAAGCATGCCTGATTACCGGCCGCCAGTGAAGTGTATTACTGTAACATACAGTGCCCACGGCTGTTGGTAGAGGACGAGATAATACTGGAGGAATCGCTATGTTCAGACGTTCACTTTAAGCCCCGGATATGTGCAGCGAGCAGCCACGCTCGCGAGGTTGCCGGATCGCCGGCATCGCCAGTCGCAGTTCGGCAGCTCGATGACCGGATTCGACCCAAAGCTGAGCGATACAGTCACTCAACTTTCATCTATGTGATGATCTGCTCTTGAGCCAACTCGCCGGCCGAACTGCTCGGGTTCGATATGAACGCAGCCTCATCCCTCTCGCCGGTTCCGGCGGTGGTCCAACGTTCACCTGCAAGCTCGATGAATGCCTTGACCAGGGGCGAAAGGTGTCGGCTGCTCGGGTATACAACATAGAGTCCTCCGACCGGTGTCGTGTAATCGTCGAGAACGCGGCGCAACTGCCCGTCCTTGATAAACAGTTCGGCCACCTGGAAGGGCAATTGTGCGATGCCGCAGCCCGCAATTGCAGCAGCAGTTACTGCTTGCATTTCGTTGGCGGCGAAGCGCCCGGACACTGTAACCGTTTCCTGGCCATGCAAGCCTTCCAATACCCAGTGCAGATTCGCTATCGAAGAGCCGGCGATGACGCAGTGGTGGCGGGCGAGGTCCGCAGGCACTAATGGCACGCCATGACGGGCGAGATAGTTCGGGCTGGCGCACAGGATTCTATGCGTAGAGCCGAGTTTGCGGGCGATCAGTGTGGAGTCTGGAAGGATGCCTGTGCGGAATGCGAGGTCTATACCGTTCTCGACCAGATTGAGCGTGTCGTCGGTCAGGCACAACTCGACTTTGGTTTTTGGATACGTCGCCAGAAAATCGAAAATCGCATTGGATAGAAAGTGACCACCAAAGCCGACCGGAGCCGATATCCGGATTATGCCCGAAGGCTCTGCTCTCGCTTCCGCGAGCTGTAGATTCGCACCTTCAATTGTCCGCAACGCCTGGCTGCTCTGCTCATAGTAAAGACGTCCTGCGTCCGTCACGTTGAGGCTGCGTGTGGTGCGCTGAAGCAAACGGACGCCGAACTCACGCTCAAGCGCGGCAATACGGCGGCTGACCGTCGTCTTGGGCATGCCCAGCAGTCGCGCGGCAGCGGTGAAACTACCGGCCTCGACGACGCGAGCGAACACCACAATATCGTTGAGATTGAGCATTATATCCAAATTCGGGACGATGTTTTCCAATTATAGACTATTATGGTTTAATGTAACAGATCCTAACTTCGCTCCATTGGAAACGAAGGAGCAGAGATATGACTACCAAACGAAGTGTTCTTGTTACCGGCGCAACAGGCCAGCAAGGTGGCGCGGTTGCGCACGCACTACTATCGAGAGGACATCGGGTCAAAGCACTGACCCGCAAGCCGGACAGTGATGCCGCACGGGGACTGGCGTCGGCAGGCGCTGAGGTCGTGGCCGGCGATCTCGGCGACGCGACATCCATTCTCAAGGCTGCAAATGACGTTGGTACGATGTTTTTGATGGGCAACAGCTACGAGGCCGGGGTGGAGGAGGAAACCCGCCAGGGGATTCTTGCCGCCGACGCTGCGAAGGCTGCCGGCGTCGGGCATTTGATCTATTCGTCCGTCGCCGATGCCGACAAGAAAACAGGTATTCCGCATTTCGAAAGCAAGTATCGCGTCGAAAAACATGTCGCCGGCCTTGGCATTCCCTACACAATCAGCGCGCCGGTCGCCTTCATGGAAAATATCGTCGCGCCGTGGTCAATCGACGCACTGCGCCACGGCACGCATGCTTTCGCGATGCCTCCCAAACGCGTCCTTCAACTGGTGGCCTTGGCGGACATCGGGGCCTTCGTTACTGCCCTGGTTCAGCGGCGCGAAAACGTGTTCGGCAAGCGCTTTGACTTCGCCGGGGATGAGTTATCTGGCGAAGAGCAGGCTAAAATTCTCTCGCAAGCCATCGGCCGCCCGATTAACTATCAGGAAATCCCGCTCGCCGCTGCTCGCCAGCAAAGTGAGGATGCGGCACTTATGTTCGAATGGTTCGACCGCGTCGGCTACGACGTCGATATCGCCGCCTTGCATAAGGAGTTTCAGGAAATCCACTGGCACAGTTTTGCCGACTGGGCGCGCAAGTTTGACTGGAGGACTCTTGAACGGACATCGTCCACCTGAGTTCCCAGATACATTGCCGGGCGATTAAACCCGGACGAAAGCGGATTAGCGGCAACCGGCAAGCTGCGGTCCGGTTCCCAGCCATTCCTGGCGTTCGATCCGATGCGTGGCGAACGCCAGGAAATGGGGCCATTAATAGATTTGTCGCAAGAACCCTAAAACCACCGATCAGGACGCCGTTTTACCAATGTCTCGAAGGGAATTGCTTTTCGTCCTCGCGCGTTAAGACAGCCGGTTAAGGCGGCAGAACTGCTTCGCTTCCGCACTGCCCACACAGCCCGCTCGTTCCCACCGCTTCCCAATCTTCCCCGCTGCCCAGCAATCGCCGCATGCATTTGGGGCAGCGCTTTTGTTCTAAATTCCGCCCGAAGTCGTATTCGGGTCCCACATAAGCACAAATCATGTGGTGGACGACAACATGCCGTTCCAGTTTGGTGGAATTGCAGACGAGGCACCGTTCAGGGAAAGAGCTGTCATTCATCGTCGCTACCGTGTCAATTGAGATTGAACAGCCTTATCAGCGCCCAAGCGATGCGATCGGTGAGCTCCGAATAGAACATGTGAACATGCACAGTTGCATTCAGCGTTGGTGGCAACACCCCAGGGTCAAACCGAATGCGGCCGATTTGTCCAGCTGACGGTTCGCGCAAGATCGAACTGCGCCGCGATTCGAGCTGGTCGGAGATCGGAAGAACCTCGCTGATCGTCCCTGGTAGCCGCGTACGGCCATACACGACGACGACCCTCTGGCCTGGGCGTGGGTCGACCAGCCGAAAATTGGGGATGTACCAATCGACGAACGTGTCGCCGTCAATAAAAATCTCCGCGATGGAGGAGCCAGCCACCACGGATTCGCCGGCGTGGCTTGTCCGTGCCGCAATGATACCGCTTGCTGGCGATAGGATGCGCCCGTCGTCAAATTCGCTTTTGACTGCATCATATTGTCCGCGGATTTCGCGTCGAACCGCCTCAAGCCGTACGAGCTGCGCCGCGGCCTCGTCAGCCTCGGCTTCAAGCGCTAACAGGCTTTGGACGGCCTCTGCGCGCTCCCGGTAAACATCGGTGCGATAGATCAGGCCAAAATCCTCCCCACTATTTGCTTTTTCCAAACGTTTGAGCGTGTCATCGGCCATACTTGATCGCGCCCGCGCGGCGTCGATAGAATCGCGTGCGACGCGTGCCTTGACCCGAAGGTCGGCCTCACTGCCGGTGATTTCCGCAAGTGCTCGCAGAAGGTCTGACGAGGTTTGATCGACTTGGGGGGAACTTACCGTGGCGATCAGCGTACCCGTCTCAACTTTGGCACCAGGTTGTACCGCCATACGCTTGATCTGGACGAGATATGGCGAGGAAATCGCCGAGAGCTGGGCGGTGACCACACCCGGTCCATTGAGTAAGACGAGCGGGGCGCCAAAACGGATGACAAAGAACCCGAGTATCCCGAACACGAAGGCGGCATAAACGAACCGGACAATTTTTCCCGCACCAGCACGGCGGCTTTCAACCGGGTCGGGTACATTGGCGTCAAGGCGATGAATCTCACGATTCATGGTCAAATCTCCCTCGGGGATCGGGCCGCAAGCGCCCGTCGGACGCGAGGAGGCACGTAGTCATCTTGACGCGAGGCCGAAAATAGCAGTTCCGACGTGAAAGCCCAAAAGCGCACGCCCTTCATCAGTATGCCTTGGTAAACTGGAAAGATCGGGGCGACCAGCATGCTGAAAAGTCTTGGTCGCTGATTAAACAGGAGGCCGGTAAGCGCAAGATTGAACAAGCCCAGTATCATGAGAAGCAGGCTCACTCCCGCAAGAAATTGCGGTGTTTCCGAGCCGAATACCAGCACGCAATAGGCTAGATAGAACGGCAGAGAAAGCGTCGGAACGACATCGAAGACGATAAAGTCCAGTCGTTGAAGGGTGTCCGCAAGCCCCTCTGACCTGAAGGGCCAGCACTCGCGATACTGGATGAGACGGACCCTCAGGGCATCACGGTCCCACCGCAATCGCTGGCGGGCGAGAGCGATGAATGATTCAGGTGCCATCGTTGATGCCCATGCATCTGGCACGAAACCAACACGATGGCCGAACCGACGCAAGCGCAACGTGATTTCAAGATCCTCTCCTGGTCCTACATCGAGCCCACCACGATCGAAGAAGATGTCGCGTCGATAGAGCGAGCAGGCGCCAGAACAACAGGAAATGGCACCGATCTGCGCGAGAAACGATTTTCCGGCGCTTATGGACATCAGGTATTCGAGCGCCTGCAATTCTGTCCAGATCGTAGCACTCTCGTTCCTGACACCGATGTTGCAGCTTGCCGCCGCAAGGTGTGGATCGATAAATGCAGCTGCCATCCGCTCGAGGGCGGTGCGCGAAAAAACGGTGTCCGGATCAACAGTCAGGATCAAATCCCCACGCGCAAAACGTGCTGCGACGTTTACGCCCGGGCTGCGGCCGCAGCGGCTGGGGTTGTGAATGACAAGATCGATCAGTCCCTCGGCAAATGCTTGCTCGGCAATGGCGGGTGTTTGATCAAGCGAGCCATCGTTGACGACTATAATTTCGTACGGCGGTACTGACTGATTGCGAAGCGAAGCAATTGTCTCACGAAGACCACCGGCACCGTTGAACGTGGGAATTGCGACACTGATCCGCAAGTCGGACTTGGCTGCGCGCGGCTCACTTTTTCCGACCACCAGAACGGCGAGAGAGACGAGTGAAATAGTGTAGCGGGGTATTTCAAAGATGAGGACAGAGAAAGCCAAGAGCACCCAGTCGGAGTGCCATAAGAGGAGAAGGATGCCGTCCACGGGTTCGCGCCTCTCTCTCTTGTTCGAGATGTTGACGACGTCGGTATTCTACGCGATCGAGAGACAAACAAATGGCGGCAAACTTGGGAAGTACGTTACAGTAAATATACGTGCGGACGCCCCACACTGTGCATTCCAAGTTTCTGAATTCACGCCAGAGGCGGGTGGCTTAGGTCTTGCTCGGCCCGGAAACGAACGTCATGACGATTTATGCAGTAAAAACAACGGTATTTTAAAAAATGATCGTGGTTGTGTACCAGATCTATGTATCATAATGGAAAACGGCCTCCGCTTTGCCATGAGATACGCATAGCTTTTGCAACCGGTTTTAAAATACAGGCGATGATCGCTTATGACCCGAGCGGACGTTTGCGATCGACACTACCGAGGCAACGCACTCGCCGTTGCGCCTTTTGAACCGCAGGCGGGTTCCAAGTGCGGTGCGCTAAGGATTTGCGAGCGCAAAGACGAAGCGCAAGAAAGGTTGGTCCACAACCCGCAGGTCCGGCGCGCAGAGAGGTTGATCCCGCATCATGGTGGTGGCCGTCGAAACGCTTGCTGTAAAAACTCGCTTCTCTGGCCCATCAGAGCTCCCAGCCATTGCATTCTTTCATCAACGCTATTGGGTACGGGCAAAAATGCCCTGCTGATTGCAATGTGAGACAAACTCAGCCGGTGTCATCGGACCATACCCGTCAACTCCAACCCTAATGATAGTGCGGTTCTTCATTGCTGTCAGCGCTGAGGCCAGACTGTCGAATGAAAGTACTGAGCTGGCTTCCATCTCATTCGGGACAAACAGGCGCACGTGTGTTTGGGGGTCCATCCTCATTCTTCGCTCCTCTTAAACACGGAACGGCACATCGCGGTAGCCGGTGCACTCAATGGATGTCTCTAATAATGGGAACGCTTTCTCCACCTTGGGCATTCCGCCTAGCTTCCGTCAGTAACGCGTCGCGCTCTGCGCGGGATCGGTCCCTCATGGATTTGATCGAAGCGTTGGAAATTCGAAACTGACCACAGTTTGGGCAAAAAAACTCAACGAAACCGCCAGCTCGCGGTAACACTTCATGCACTGGTTCATTGGAAATTGGGCAATTATAGTAAGTTTTGAGCATATATCCTCCCTAGAAGCGCGGAGTGTACACTGCAAACCTACGATGTCCTAACTCAGGATACCGGGCCCTGCCGAGACGCTTTTCCGCTGGGTCTGCTCAATGAAACAAGATACTTTTCCCATCATTTTCAAGTCGCTGGCAACTCCGTCAGTGGTACCCTGCCCTCTACGATTGAACCTGGGTCCATGGACGGTGGGTGAAAGTCCACCGCCCCGCCTATCAAGACTTGCAGCGATGCAAAAAGCTTATGACGAATATAACGAAAAACGGCCAGCCCCAAATCTGCGGACCTCTTTCATGTACGGTGCGCTTTTCTTCATAGGCAGACGAAACGCAGGGTTCCAGCCCAGATCCGCAACTGCCTTGGCCGTCGCAACTTCGTCATTCGGCTCGGCGATGTTATAGGCACCGGGACCACCGTGATCGATGGAGAGAAATGCAGCATAGGCCGCTGCATCGACATGAAGCGGCAGGGCTGAAGGGGGCGAGTCGAAGCCGGTTCCCGGTCCGTACATCCGCCCATAGCGCAAGACGATCCCCTCGATCGGCGCGGCGTTCATAACACTGTCCTCCAGCGCGATGACGCCCCGCTTGCTCACGTCCAGCTCATCAATGGCGCCTGTGTAAAGCGGCGATGCTTCCGTGAAAGGCTGTGGACCGGGCATATAGACCCATGCGAGACTTTGCGCGATCAATCGACGCACACCAACACCCTGGGCGGCGTGGACCAGATTCTGCGTGCCCTCTTTCCTTACGCGTGCATTTGCCTTCAATGCCTCTCCCATGAGCGCCGGATCAAGGCCTGGCGGCAAGGCGGTGAGCTGGTGGATAACAATTTCTGGCTCGGCTGTCTTGACTGCGCGATTCAGCGCGTCGGCATCGAACACGTCTACCACGACAGGTTCGATGCCGCTTCGGGCCAATGTCTCTGCCTTGACCGTTGAGCGTGTCGTTCCGACGACATGGTGACCGGCTTGCGTTAGAAGCGGGATCAGACGCTTGCCGATTGCGCTTGTTGCGCCCGCGAGAAATATTCTTTTGCCCATGACTCTCCTCGTTCGTGATGATAATGTTAGAGCTCGAACATAATATAAGAGCTCTCACAATATGCACAAGACCGACGATTGTCATTCCATTCCTGCGCCCGGCGAGGGCAAACGCGGCGAGCATGGCCATCTCGGCTATCTGCTGCGTCAAGCCGCCGGTGCGTTTCGCCTCAGGCTTGAGCGTGCGATGGCTGACCTAGACGTCACGCAGCCGCAATTTGCCGTCTTGACGATGCTCGCCAATTACCCCGGCCTGTCCAACGCCGACCTCGCCCGGCTCGCGCTGCTCACGCCCCAGACGGTGAGCGTCATCGTGTCAAATCTGGATCGTAATGGCTCGATTACACGCCGCCCGCATTCCATCCACGGACGAATCCAGCACATCGAATTGACCGATAAGGGACGAGTATTGCTGGCGCGATGCCGAGAGCATGTTCGAACCATCGAACAGGAAATCACAACTGGTCTGTCGGCTGGGGACGAAGCGGTGATCCGGCGCTGGCTGGTCACCGTCGCATCGCCCGAAAAAGGAAAAGGCGCATCGCATCGATAAACTCGCTTTGGCACGCCAGATGGACCAAAAACTAAAAACGGCCTCATCCGCGAAATTTTGGATTATGGGGCCAGAGCAGATCGTGCGGTCGGTCTCGCAAGCAGCTTTGAACAGTAGCCTCCGATGAGCCCCATGAGCCTGCCGCAAAGGCCGAGTTTGTGAAAGCACTTGATTTTAGAGACTGGGGCGGATTCGCGGGCGTGCCTATCACATGCGTTGCGGGAGGGTTCTTAGGGCGCTGACGCCAGCATCTTCGGTTCTTCACGCAGAATATCTGGGAACAAGGGGGTTGGCCGCTTAGCCGGCGGGTAATGCAACATCCAGGCATGCACCGGGGACGAACCTCGGGCGGCGCCTCCTTGCGGCTTCAAGTTGACGGCGGTCTAGTTCATTCGCAGATAGGCTCAAAGGGCAAACGTGGCATACGCCAATTCGGCTGTCGTTGGGTGGGGCATTCTCGTGCAACCCATAAACTTCTATGACAGCCTCGACGTTCGCTGCGCCTGCTTCCGAAACCTGGGATTCATCTACCTGCGAGTCCACGCGGAATCGAACAAAATGGTGCGATTTATCGGAACCGAAAAGCCGAGCCCATGGCTCAGCCTTTCTTAATTTTCTGGGTTCACCTCATCAGCCGACGCTCAGCTGATCCGCAGACATTTTGCCGGATCTTTTGTCCTGAACCATCTCGTAAGTGATTTTCTGACCGTCATTGAGCCCACGCAATCCTGCGCGCTCGACGGCAGAAATATGTACAAATACGTCAGCACCACCATTGTCAGGCTGAATAAATCCAAAACCTTTGGTGGAGTTAAACCATTTCACCGTACCAGTCGCCATTACTTATCCCCTTTGTTGCAAAGAAAACCATATCGAGGCGTGGATAAGTGATCAAGCCCTAGCATTGTCTCTGGGACCGGCCTGTCTGTTTCCTTATTGATAGAACTGCCCGAGAATGTCCGCCAATTCTTTTCCACTGCGCCGCAACTCTACAATGTGCGCTGTGGACAGTCGCTCTAGAAGTTCGTTGGCCTTTTCCGTTAGCCGAATAGTGACACGGCGTCTGTCGTCACTGTCAATCGAACGTTCAACCAGACCGGCCGACTGCAAACGATTTATGAGTTCAACCGCTGTATTGTGCTGGATCATCAAATGTTCGGCCAGATTACCGACGGTCATTTCACCTGCCGATCCAAATCCGCGAATGGCGAGAATGGCCTGATGTTGCTGCGGTGCCAACCCACAGTCCCGCGCTGCGCGTTCACTGAAATTCAAAAACGCGCGGATGGCGCGCCGAAACTGTGCAAGCGCCGCGTAGTCGGCATCGTTCAAGCCATAATTCCGAGAACTCTCGTTATCACTCATGGACCCTCCTTGATATATATCGTATTACGATATAATGTGTTTTTCATCAACGACATTACAGAACGACCGAAATGCTGCACAAACAAAACTTCGTCCGCTCGACCCCAGCCTTGGGTGATTTCTCAACCGACCATCGTGTTCTTATTCTTGCCGCCATGGCTTTGATTGCAGGCACAGGCGGCGCATTTGCGGCCTGGATCTTGATCAAGCTCATAGCGCTTGCCACCAATCTTGCCTGGTTGCATCGCGTTTCCGTCGAGGATGTTTCATTCGCTGATCTGACCCCAGGTCCAATGACGCTCGCGGTTCCTATCTTAGGCGGCCTTTTGATTGGACTGATCGCTCGTTTCGGTTCTGAAAAAATCCGCGGACATGGCATACCGGAAGCAATTGAAGCGATCTTGATCGGAAGCAGCCGCATGGATCCCAAGGTAGCGGTCCTAAAGCCATTATCTTCGGCCATCGCAATTGGCACCGGGGGGCCTTTCGGCGCCGAGGGTCCGATTATCATGACCGGTGGTGCGATCGGTTCGCTGTTCGCCCAATGCTTTCACCTAAGTGCAGCCGAGCGCAAGACGCTCCTCGTTGCTGGCGCCGCTGCAGGCATGACGGGCATTTTTGGTACACCCATTGCAGCAGTACTTCTGGCTGTTGAACTGTTGTTATTTGAGTGGAAGCCGCGCAGCCTCATTCCGGTGATGGTCGCCGCGGCAGTCGCAATCGCATGGCGGCCGCTTTTCATCGGTGACGCACCACTGTTTCCCCTCTTTTTCAAACAGGACATAACCGTATGGGTGCTGATGCTCAGCGCTGTGGTGGGTATCACAATGGGAATGGCGTCGGGTTTGCTCACCTTGCTGCTCTACGCGGCAGAAGACCTTTTCGGCCAACTGCCGATTCACTGGATGTGGTGGCCGGCCATCGGCGGCCTCGCGGTCGGCATCGGTGGCATCGTCGAGCCCCGGGCGATGGGTGTCGGATATGACGTCATCCGGGACTTGCTCAACCATTCGATTGCACCGCAAGCTGTGATTGCACTGGTATTGGTCAAGATCATCATTTGGATTCTTGCATTGTCATCTGGCACGTCGGGCGGCGTTCTGGCTCCTCTCCTGATTATTGGCGGCTCCTTCGGCTATCTGGAAGGACAGTATCTGCCAGGCCCAGTCGAATTTTGGTCGCTGCTCGGAATGGCTGCCATGATGGGCGGCACTATGCGCTCACCGTTGACAGGAATTGTCTTTGCTGTTGAGCTTTCGGGCAAGGTTGAATTGCTGCCACCGCTGCTGATTGCGACGGGATCGGCCTACGCCGTCACCGTACTCTTGATGAAGCGCTCGATACTGACGGAAAAGATTGCGCGGCGCGGACAGCACATCACACGCGAATACAGTGTTGATCCATTTGAGCTGCTTCGCGTCTCCGATGTGATGGTAAAGGATCCGGATGTTTTGCCGGCGTCGATGCGCATTGATGTTGCAATCAACTATTTCAAAGGCCCCGGTCACAGGCACAAATCCTATCCGCTCGTCGACAACTGGCATCGACTTGTTGGCGTGGTCGATCGCGCAGATGTCTTACGATGGACCATCGAGGACACTCATGCGGATGAAACATTATTCGAACGCATATCCGACAACAACGCGCTATTTGGCTACCCGGAAGAAGTTGTCGCGCAAGTGGCCGACCGCATGGTCTTGAATGATGTCGGGCGGCTGCCGATCATAGACCCAAGAACGCGTCAGGTCGTCGGCCTCGTTGCCCGCAAGGACCTGCTGCGAACGCGGCTCAATAATCAGTCTGCTGAGCATGAACGCGGTGGTTTCTTTCGCGGCGGAAAATCAGACGGAAAGATGGTGATATCCGAAGCGACGGAAGAAGGGCGGTGAACGCTATCGCACGATCAATGACAACGGACACACTTTGGAGGTTGTGATGACGGATGAAACATACTTCGCCAGACTTGAATCGAAGCTTGATGCCCTCGAAAGAGACCTGAGTAATCGACGCAAATACGCCAAAGGAGGTCCATGGACCCACGACAGCATGGTCAAGGCAAACGACATTGATAATCGGGCCCGTCAAATCCAGGCGAAGCTCAAAATGAGGCTTGATGCCGCGTCGCGAGGCGTGGATTGGGAGCTTCTGAAACTTGAACTGCAAAACGATTGGTTGCTGCTGATCAACAGCTTCGGTCATTGGACGCGGCGTCTCGATCAAAAATTTAGGGAACAGGACAAGATCGCATAGTCGGAATCGTTACGGGTAATTGAACTGCCTCATTAAAAAACGAGCCGCGATCACTCAATTAAAAGCAACTTCTAAAGCAATATCCGCTGACGACACTCAAATTATTGCATAGGAAAAAAATTTGTGTAAGTTTGCTAGTAATAGAAAATTGTTCTGAAAATTTTTTCCATTTGTGAAAGTACCGGCGTTTGAGAGATCACCTAGACCACAC
>NZ_JBBNAM010000030.1:0-18834 GCF_037994425.1 Phyllobacterium sp. | reverse complement strand
CGTCACGAGATGATCGCCGGGCGTGGGCGCGGCTGATGAGCAAGGTCGGCGTTAAAGGTATCCATATCGCCGAGCGCGACACACAGAGGGCTGGTGAGCCCAAGCCATTTGGCGCCTTCTGGAACACCTGGTCGGTCGAAGGCTTTATTTCCGAAGGCTTGCAGCCGGCCGAGCTTGGCTGGGGCACCCACGAAAAGTGGATGCCGAAGAACGCGCGCAAGCAGAAGAAGGGCAACAAGGCCGCGATCTTCCTCGAGCAGCCTGGCGCAGATACGCGAATCCGCACTTGGTGCCCGACAGAAGGCGCCCAGTTTGGTCTTCTCGTCACCCACAACGAGTCAATCTCGATCGCAGACTTCTTCACGGTCTACGACAAAAAGCGCAAGGTCAGCTACCGTCCGACGTGCCACTACGCCTACCATCCGGCGAACGTTGCGACGCTTTCACTCGACGAGATGTTCGGCGCCGCCGGCCAGCCGCAGCCAATCCAGCATGTGCTGGATGAGTCGGAGATCGTCGATGGCGCCGACGAACTCGGCGTATTGCTCTATGGACATGAAAAGAACGCCTACTGGTACGGTTCGCAATTGACCATCGAGGAAGCCCGCAAGCTTGCCCCCTACCAGAACGCGACTGGACTTCAGGTCTCTTCGGCGGTCATGGCCGGCATGGTCTGGGCCCTGGAGAATCCGGACGTCGGCATCGTTGAGGCCGACGAGATGGACTTCCGCCGCTGCCTCGAAGTGCAGAAGCCCTATCTTGGACCTCTCAAGGGCCACTATACGGACTGGACGCCGCTCACCAACCGCCCAGGACTGTTCAAGGAGAATCTTGACATGGACGATCCCTGGCAGTTCCGCAACATTCTGGTTCGCTGATGACAAGAACGGCAGCCTCGGGCTGCCGTTTCGTTTTGGTACTCCACTTCTCCCGTCATCCTCGGGCCTGACCCGAGGATCCCCCTTGTGACCGCATACAACAGTTCAAATCTGCAATTAAACTTAGGTCTTGTTTCTGCTTGATTTTCGCGGCATCTAGATGGTCAGAACCATGGGAGAATATTGGATGAGACGTTTTTCGCTGCCCGTCGCCGTTGCGCTTACCCTTTCCCTTGCCGGCTGCATGAGCTCGACTCAGGATGGCGGATCAGTTCAGGTTGCAAAGCCGACGGATGCCGTTCAGGGCCAATGGTTCGACACTTCGGGCGTCGCCTTCTCGAATTTCAATGGCGGCGTGTTTGAGACCCGCGCAAATGATACCAAGGAAAAACTCGCCGAAGGCAATTATCGCTTCGCCTCGGCGAATCTGATCGAGATCAACTTGCGCTCACTCGCGCGTGGCACGCAGTCCAAGGTGAATTGCGCGCTGGTCAGCGCCAGCCAGCTGAATTGCACATCTTCCACTGGCCAGCAATTCTCGCTGACCCGGCGTGGCCCGCAGGTGGGTTAAGAGCGCCGAGGCATTCGACCAATTGCTCGATTGAACGATGCCCGAAGGAATGAAACCATTGCCCGTCAACAGGTACTCCGTGTGATGACGTGGAGCTTATGAACCGGGAGCAGATCATGTCCGGAATTCTCGCCCGAGTCCTTATCGCCACTTCGGCGCTTGGCTTGTCCGCCGGCGCCGCGATGGCCGATTACACGCTCAACATTCTGCATATCAACGACCTGCATTCGCGCATCGAACCGATCAACAAGTACGATTCCACCTGTTCGGCGGAAGAAGAAGGCAAGAATGAGTGCTTCGGCGGCATCGCACGCGTCAAGGCCAAGATCGACGAGCGCCGCGCAGACCTCTCTAAGGATGGCGGCAATGTCATTGTCCTCGATGCCGGCGATGAATTCCAGGGATCGCTGTTCTATACGACCTACAAGGGCGACGACACTGCCGAATTCATGAACCAGATGGGCTTTGACGCGATGGCCCTCGGCAACCACGAATTTGACGACACGCCAGTCACACTGGGGAAATTCCTCGACAAGGTGAAATTCCCGGTGATTTCGAGCAATACCGAGGCCGGCCCGGATTCGCCGATTGCCGGTAAGTTCAAACCCTATCTGATCAAGGAGATCGGCGGGCAGAAGATCGGGATCATCTCGGCTCTGACGACCGATACGGCTGAAATATCCAGCCCCGGCCCCAGCGTTAAATTTGCCAATGAAGTCGAGACGCTGAAAAAGCTCGTCGACACATTGAAGGGCGAAGGCGTCAACAAGATCATCGCCCTCAACCACTACGGCTATCTCAAGGACAAGGAACTCGCTGCTGACGTCGACGGCATCGACGTCATTGTCGGCGGCCATAGCCACACGCTCCTGTCGAATACCGACCCCGAGGCGCTTGGCCCCTATCCGACGCTTGTCAAGAACCCGTCCGGCAAGGATGTGCCGATCGTCCAGGCGAAGTCTTACTCCAAATACCTCGGCGAGCTTAAGGTGACCTTCGATGACGAAGGCAATGTCATCAGCAGCGCAGGCGCGCCAATCCTGCTCGATTCTCCCGTCACCCCTGATCCGGCCTTTGTCGCCCGCATCAAGGAACTGGCTCAGCCCATCGAGGAATTGAAGTCGCGCAAGGTTGGCGAATCGGCCGGCGTAATCGAAGCGGCAAGAGAAGTTTGCCGTGCTCGTGAGTGCAGCATGGGTGATCTCGTCGCCGACGCCATGCTCGAGCGAGTCAAGGGCCAGGGCGTAACGATCGCCATCATCAACGGCGGCGGTCTGCGCGCATCAATCGATGCAGGGGACGTCACTATGGGCGAGGTGCTGACCGTTCTCCCATTTCAGAACACGCTGGCAACTTTCCAGTTGCGCGGATCGGACATCATTGCCGCGCTCGAGAATGGCGTCAGCCAGATTGACCAGGGTGCGGGACGGTTCCCGCAGGTTGCTGGCCTCAAATACACGTTCGACGTATCGAAGCCTGTCGGCAGCCGAGTTTCCGATGTTCAGGTGATGCAGGGCGATAGCTGGCGACCCCTGGACCCCGGCGCCACCTACGGCGTCGTATCAAACAACTACATGCGTGCCGGCGGCGACGGCTACAAGATATTTTCCACCAATGCTGTAAATGCCTACGACTACGGTCCGGGGCTGGAACTCGTTCTCGCTGACTATCTCGGCCAGCACGTCCCCTACAAGCCCTATACGGATGGGCGCATTACGATTGCCGCAGGCTCGTCAATGGCCGAGCCAAAGCCAGCAGAGCCCGCTTCTTCCGAAGCGCAAAAGGCGGAGGCTGCGAAACCAGCAACCCAAAGCGCCGCCAATCACCACCAGGATACCTACACGATAAAGCGTGGCGACAATTTCTGGGACATTGCTGAAGAGATTTATGGCAAGGGCATCGAGTGGAAGAGGCTGGCGACCGCCAATCCAGAGATGAAGGCCATGAAACTGCCTATCGGCGCGCAAATGAAGGTTCCCGGCATGTAGCTGCGTGCCGGTGCCCGCCAATTGTTGAGTTGCTTGCTCAACATGCGGCCTTTCGCACGCTTGCAATAAAGCCTGCCCGCTCTAAGTTCCACGGCGCAAGCGTGGAGTTAAAGACATGGCAATTTCAGACGAGGCCCAAACGGCTATACGAAAGCCGGATGATCATCCGGCAATCCAAACGTCGAAAGTCGGCGTTCTTCTCGTCAATCTCGGGACCCCTGACGGCACCGACAAGGCGTCGATGCGGCGCTACCTCGCCGAGTTCCTGTCCGACAAGCGTGTGATCGAATGGCCTCGTGGCATCTGGTTGCCGGTGCTTCACGGCATCGTACTCAACACGCGCCCAAAGAAATCTGGCGCTCTTTATGACAAGATCTGGAACCACGAACGCAACGAGTCCCCTTTGCGCACCTACACGCGTTCCCAAAGCGATAAGCTCGGTGCCGCACTCACTGTCTATCCAAATGTCATCGTCGATTGGGGCATGCGCTACGGCCAGCCATCGATCGAGGAAGCGTTGCAAAGGCTCGACCGCCAGGGCTGCAAGCGCATCGTCATGTTTCCGCTCTACCCGCAGTATTCGGCAACAACGACAGCAACCGTCAATGACAAGTTCTTCGAGGCGCTGATCAAGATGCGCTTCATGCCAGCGACCCGAACCGTGCCTTCCTATCAGGACGAGGCCGTCTATATCGACGCTTTGGCGACATCGATCGAAAAGCACTATGCCTCGCTCGGTTTTGAACCCGAGTTGCTCATCGCGTCCTACCACGGAATCCCGCAAAGTTATTTCAAACGCGGCGATCCCTATCCCTGTCACTGCTGGAAAACGACGCGGCTACTGCGCGAGCGGCTCGGCTGGCGCGAGGACAAGCTCATAACCACCTTCCAGTCGCGCTTTGGTCCTGAGGAGTGGATGCAGCCCTACACGGACAAGACACTGGAACAACTCGCCAAGGACGGGGTAAAATCCGTCGCGGTTTTCAATCCGGGTTTTGTCGCCGATTGCCTGGAGACGCTCGAGGAAATTGCCGGCGAAGGGGCGGAAATCTTTCGTCACAATGGAGGCGTGAACTTCACACACGTTCCTTGCCTCAACGATTCCGAAGAGGGCATGAAGGTGATCGAGACCTTGGTGCGCAGGGAATTGCAAGGCTGGATTTAGACGTTTTCCCGGGCTCGCTCGAATCGATGCTTTAGTCTATCTTGCCCTCGCCCGCTCACGGGCGGTAACGTTTTGCAACGCTGCTTGAGCAGTTGTCGGCAAGGGAGGGCAGCATGCCGTTGAGCGGTTTCGACTTCACCATACCGGTTCTCGCCATCCTGGTGCTCGTGGTTCTTTTTGCCGGCGTCAAGACGGTGCCGCAAGGCTACAACTACACGATCGAGCGCTTCGGCAGATATACACGTACGCTTGCGCCGGGCCTCAATCTGATCGTACCTTTCTTCGATCGCATCGGTGCCAAGCTCAACATGATGGAGCAGGTACTGGACGTTCCGACCCAGGAAGTCATCACCAAGGACAATGCCAATATTGCCGTGGACGGCATTGCCTTCTATCAGATCCTCAATGCGCCACAGGCAGCCTACCAGGTAAGCGGGCTGCAGAACGCCATTCTCAATCTCACCATGACCAATATTCGCACCGTCATGGGCTCGATGGTTCTCGACGAACTTCTCTCGAACCGCGATGCGATCAACGATCGCCTATTGCGCGTAGTCGATGAGGCGGCGCATTCCTGGGGCATCAAGATGACGCGTGTCGAGATCAAGGACATCAATCCGCCCAAGGATCTGCTCGATTCGATGGCGCGCCAGATGAAGGCCGAGCGCGACAAGCGCGCGGTGGTCCTTGAAGCCGAGGGCACTCGTGCGGCGCAAATCCTGCGGGCCGAGGGCCTGAAGCAGTCGCAGATCCTCGAGGCTGAAGGCCGGCGCGAGGCTGCCTTCCGCGAGGCCGAAGCACGCGAACGGCTGGCCGAAGCCGAGGCAAAGGCGACGGAAATCGTTTCCGCGGCCATCGCCGGCGGGAATGTCCAGGCGCTGAACTACTTTGTCGCCCAGAAATATACCGAAGCCTTCGGCAAGTTTGCGTCGAGCCCCAACCAGAAGATCATCTTCATGCCGATGGAGGCATCTTCGCTCGTCAGTACGCTCGGCGGTATCGGCGCACTCGCTCGCGATGTCTTCGGGGAAGGCGTGCAACCGACCGCGCCATCACCTTCGACGCCGACGATGCGCGGTCGAACGGTGCCCGGTACCGGCGGCACGAGCGCCTGACGTCCGGCGAAGGAGCACCATCCATGCTTGAGCGCCTCTTCACCGAACTTGGGCCCTGGAACTGGGTGGTGCTCGGTCTCGTCCTCATGATATTCGAGGTTGCTGCACCAGGTATCTTTTTCCTGTGGTTCGGCATAGCCGCGATTGTCGTCGGTGGGCTGGCGATACTCTTCGGCGACGCGCTGGGGCTCACCTGGCAAATCCAGGTCATTGTCTTCCTGGTACTTTCCGTGATCGCTGTTTTCATTGGCCGCAAGCTGGTCGGCGCAACCGACACTGTGTCCGATGAGCCCTTGCTCAACCGGCGAGCCGAACAGTTGGTCGGCCTTGTCGTGACGCTGGAAGAAGCAACGGTCAACGGTCGCGGCCGCGCCCGCGTCGGCGACAGTCTATGGCGTGTCACCGGGCCGGATCTTGCTGCCGGCACGCGCGTGCGCATTACCGGTGTCGATCATGGAACGCTGATTGTTGAAGCGGCCTAGGCTGCGCCGATGCGCAACAAGTCGTGGAAATGCACGATTCCGACCGGATAGTTCTTATCGGTGACGATCAGCGCGCCAATATTGTGCTGGTTGAGAAGAGCGAGCGCGGCGCTTGCCAGCATAGTCGGCGGCACTGTCTTCGGGTTGCGCGTCATGATGTCTTCGACGTTCATTGCGATGAGATTGCGATGCAGATTACGCGAAAGATCGCCGTCTGTAATAATGCCGGCGAGCGTTCCTTCTTCATTTTGCACGGCGATACAGCCGAAGCGCTTTTCGGCAAAAACCTTCATCGCATCCGGGATGGACGTCCCGAGCGGAACGAGCGGTATCTGATCGCCGCTGTGCATGATCTCGCGCACGTGCGTGAGACTGGCGCCCAGCGATCCGCCGGGATGGAAGGTCTTGAAATCACCGGCCGTGAAACCCCGTGCTTCCAGCAAAGCGATGGCGAGCGCATCCCCCATCGCCAGTTGCATCAGCGTCGACGTCGTTGGTGCAAGGCCGTGAGGACATGCCTCGGTCACACGGGGAAGCAGCAGTACCACATCGGCAGCGTTCGCCAGAGCTGAACTCTCGCCCGCGGTCAGCGCAATCAGCGGGATGCGGAAGCGCGTTGCATAACTGACGATCCCTTTAAGTTCTGCCGTCTCCCCCGACCAAGATATGGCAACGATTGCATCATCGACGGCAATCATGCCGAGGTCGCCATGATTGGCCTCGGAGGGATGAACAAAGAATGCTGGCGTGCCGGTCGAAGCGAAGGTCGCGGCAATCTTGGAACCGATATGACCGCTCTTGCCGACGCCGGTCACGATGATGCGGCCGCGGATCGAGGCGATTTTTTCGATGGCCCGGCAGAAGGGTTCAGCGAGGCGACCCTCGAGTGCGCGGCTGAGCGCAGCGAGCCCGTCGGTTTCGGTGGAAATGGTCCGTTTGGCGGATTCGACCGCAGCGGATTTGTCGAGATCGGTGTGATTGATTGCCTGCATGGCGAGAACCGTTAGCGCTTTGCACTTCGGCTGTCCAATTTTTGTTCAACTCGATCCCGGGAAAGTCGTCGCATCCACCGGCAATTAGCAGGTCATTAACCATGCCTCTTTACCATCCTTCAACGTTCGAACTCTTTGGCAAACCTGCATATGCATCCTCGGCACCCACGTTTGGAAGCCCCGCCTGGCGGGAGCTTCAGACCTGCCAGCAGCATCTGTCTCCTGGCAGTGCTGCTTGGCACGAGTGTGCTTGCCACCCCGGCGATAGCCCAACAACCGGCGCCCCTACGGGGACCCGTGGCGGAAAATGTACTTCAAGCACAGAGCAATAGCCGGCGCATTCTCAGCCAGAACACCAATCCGCCGGGTGATGACGGCATTTCTTCCAAACCCTATGAGCCCCTAAGCCCCGGAGCCCTACCGCCCGATGCTGACAGCACAATCCCTGGTCTGCGCGGAATTCCGCCTGATAGCGATTTGCTGCCCTCCGGTCCTGCCGATGACAGCAACAATCTTGGCGCACGATCGCCTGCCCAATCTGACCAACTTGCGCCGTTGCCTGCCGTACGAGCAGCACGCACGGTGGGTTCGAGGCGTATTCGCGCGGCGGTTGACGAGGAGGCCGTAAGTTCGATCCCCAATCCGGCCATAGAGCAAAACAGGGAAGCAAATCCGCCCGCCGGAGCGACGGAGCGTGACAATCTGCCCGAACCTGCCATCCAACGGCGCGCGATCCGTCCGGATCCCGAACCCTTTGCCCCACTTGGTATACGGGCGGGCACTGTTACGCTCAGGCCATCGATCAGCACTGGCCTTCGCGCCACGACCAATGCGGACGGCAGTTCCGATGGATCGGGCGCGCTTCTGTCTGAGACACGCCTACGCGCACGCGCCACGACCGACTGGTCGCGTCATTCTGCCTGGCTCGATTTCGATGGCCTCTACGACAAGTCCATCTCCGGTGAGGACTATTCGGCGCCGAATATTGCCCTGCGTAGCGGATTTCAGCTCGACCTCGGTGAGCGTACGACGGTGAAAGGCGAAGCGGGCTACCTCTACCGGCAGGAGGATCCGAGCGCACCCACGACGATTGTCGGTACCTCGAACCGCCCGGCGGTTCAGGACCTCGACGCGAACCTCGGTGTCCGCCACGAGTTCGGCAAGTTCTTCGCCGACGTCCGCGGCAATGTCAATCACACGACTTACGGCGACGCCGAGTTTTCCGATGGCAGCACGATAAGCCAGAAGGACCGAAACAATACATTCGCGAGTGTCGCGCTGCGCGGCGGCTTTGAAATGTCGCCGGCAATCAAACCATTTGCCGAGGTCGAAATCGGCAAGCTGATGTATGACGAGGCGGTCGACGACAACGGCTTTCGCCGTTCAGGTATGCGCACTGGAGTGCGCGGCGGCGTCGAACTCGATATCCGCGAGAAGCTTAGCGGAGAACTGGCTCTCGGTTACCTGCGCCAGGATATCGAGGACGACCGCCTCAATGCCGTCGATGGGCTGAGCGTCGATGGTGCGATCAAATGGTCGCCGCAACGTGGCACGGACGTCGACATCGGCATCCTCACCCGCATCGAAGGAGCGACAGCGCCCGGCGACAGTGGCTCTGTGTTCTATGAGGGGACGATGGGCATAAAACGGCAGGCCCGCGCCAATCTCGACCTCAAGGCCAACCTTTTCGCTTCACTTCGCGACAACAAGGACGGCACGGGCTGGGACAAGGGTTTTGGCGCAGAAATCGGGGCCACTTATTGGTTCAACCGCTTCTTCGGGCTTGATGTCAGTGCCCGCCATGAATTGACGCGCAGCGAAGTCGAAACGAGGCGGACGAACGAGACCAGCATGTTCGTCGGTTTGACGCTGCAACGGTAGGTCAGGCGGGGCGCTGTCGTTCGGCTACGCGCTTTCTGCCGTTATCCGCGGGCTTGACCCGAAGATAACGGTGGAGAGGTCGGAGGCCGGCGGGATGGTGCCCACACGGGAAAGCCCCGTTCAATCCTTTGGCTGGATGGTCCTCAGCATGTTCCCGATATTATCAATGACCCCATTGCGGATATCGTTGCGCCACAAGGCGAAGGCGACATTGGCTTCGACGAAGCCTTCCTTCGAACCGGTATCGTAGGTCCGTCCCTTGAAGTGGTAGCCGAAAAAGTCCTGCTGCTTCGTCAGTTTCAGCATTGCGTCCGTCAGCTGGATTTCGTTGCCGGCGCCGCGCTCCTGATGCTCGAGAATGTCGAAGATTTCCGGTTGCAGAATGTACCTTCCATTGATGTAGAGATTGGAGGGCGCAGTACCCTTGGCGGGCTTCTCGACCATCTCGGTCAATTCGAAACCCTTGCCGACCGGCCTGCCTTGGCCGACGATGCCATACTTATGGGTTTCGGCCGGATCGCATTCCTGCACGGCAATGACATTGCCGCCTGACTGGTTGTAGAGTTCGACCATGTCGGCCATGCATCCCGTTGTTTCCGGCTGCATGATCATGTCAGGCAGGAGCAGCGCAAAGGGTTCATCGCCGACGATATCCCGAGCGCACCAGACTGCATGGCCAAGACCCATGGGTACCTGCTGGCGGGTGAAGCTGGTGGTGCCCGGCCCCGGCTGAATGCTCTGCAGTTCATCGAGAAGACTGGTCTTGCCTCGCTCTGCGAGCGTTGCGTAGAGCTCGTACTGGGCGTCGAAATAATCCTCGATGACCGCCTTGTTGCGTCCCGTCACAAAGATGAAATGCTCGATCCCGGCCTCGCGCGCCTCGTCCACCACGTATTGGATGACGGGCTTGTCGACGACGGTCAGCATTTCCTTCGGTATGGATTTGGTCGCGGGAAGCACGCGGGTCCCAAACCCCGCAACTGGAAAGACGGCCTTACGGATTTGCTTTCTCGTCGTCATCATCACCTCGTCAGTGTTGCACGCAAACTCTTTGTACTGACGATGCATTCCGCCGGAGATGCAAGCGAACAGTAACATTTCAAATTTACGCATAAACTTGTATAAAACCGCCGCCGGCTCTGGGTTTATGCGCTAGACAATTCGGTCTCAAAGACCCAAAATACATAACGCTGTAAAATAAATATTCGTTGCCGTTGTTAATGTAGCCACGGCGGCGTGTGTTTGCCGGTGCATGGTAAACCAATTCCTAACTTTGACATGCCTATTTTATCGTTTGACCCAAAAATGTGGAAACACAGTTCGAGGAGAAAACATGATGGTGAGTTCAACGGGGTTCGCACGGCGCGTATTGATCGCGGCGGCGGTTGCATGCCTTGGATTTGCAGCAACCGCCAATGGCGCGGCAGCCGACGCGAAGTTCCAAAGCTGGATACAGGATTTTCGCGCAACCGCGTTGAACAGCGGCATTTCCGCCGCTACTTACCAGCGCGCCTTTGCCGGTGTGACGGAAATTGATCCGGAAGTTTTGCAGAAGGCAAAGTTCCAGCCGGAGTTCACCGAACCCGTGTGGGGATATCTCGACAACCGTGTGAATGAGCAATCGGTCGCCACCGGCCGGGAGATGTCCCGCAAATATAGCCGCTGGCTCGGCGCTATCGAAAAGTCCTACGGCGTCGACCGCAACATCCTATTGGCCATCTGGTCGATGGAAACCAATTTTGGCGAGATCATGAAACGCGACGACGTGATGCGCGACGCCGTGCGCTCGCTTGCCACGCTCGCCTATGCCGATCCACGTCGGACAAAATATGCGCGCACGCAACTTATCGCCGCGATGAAAATTCTACAGACGGGCGATATCGACCGCAGTCACTTGACCGGATCGTGGGCCGGAGCGCTGGGCCACACCCAGTTCATCCCGACGAGCTATCTCGCGTATGCTGTTGACATGGACGGCAACGGCAAACGCGATATTTGGAACTCGGTACCCGATGCTCTGGCGACTGCTGCCAACCTCTTGCGCAAGAATGGATGGGAGAGCGGCCGGACGTGGGGCTACGAAGTCGCATTGCCGGCCGGTCGCAAATTGCCGGGCGGGTCGCACACTATTGCCGAATGGCAGCAGCTTGGTGTGGTACGCGCTAACGGCAAGCCCTTCCCGCGCGGCAGCGAGAAAGCCACGCTGAAAGTGCCGGACGGCCGCGCAGGTCCGGCGTTCCTGATGACGCGCAACTTCTTCGTGTTGAAAAACTACAACAACGCCGACAAGTATGCGCTTGGCGTGGGTTTGCTGGCCGATCAGATCAGCGGCGCATCCGGCCTGCGTCAGGACTGGAATCGCCCCTTCACGCCGATCACAATGAAAGAGCGCGAAGAATTGCAGAGCCATCTGCGCGAACTCGGCTATTATGATGGAAAGGTCGACGGAAAGATCGGTTCGAGCTCAAGGGATGCGATCCAGGCGTTCCAGAAGCAGATGGGACTTGATCCGGATGGTCATCCAAGCAAGGAAGTGCTGACCGTCATACGGAAGAAATAGCTAAGTGAAGCAAATGAAACGGGCCGGCAGGAGTGATTTCGTTTCCGGGGGAATGTCTTTACCGCCCTCCGCCCAACCGGACGAAGGGAGGTATGCGAGCGCAGTTCGCCCTCGGTCCTCCACCTTGCTCGCAATCACTGCCACGCTTGTCGGTACATTCATCTTTGTCGAACATGCAACCGCCCGCACGCTGCTCGATATGCTGTTCGGACCACGCATCTACCGCGAAAACACGGATCGGCTCATCGATGATGGCAGACGTGCCCGTCCGCCGAGCAAAAACCGGCCAGTCAAACGGTCACGCCCGCGGCCGGATACCGTCCGGACATCGCCGGTCCCAGACGGCCAGCCATTGATCCAGGCGAAACTGCCGGACGCGAAGCCGGTGCTTGTCGTCGGTGATTTCATGGCAGGCAGCCTCGCCGAAGGGCTCGAAACAGCGTTCGTCGATGCGCCGGGCGTGCGGGTTGTCGACAAAGCGGACGGGTCTTCTGGTTTCGTACGCAGCGATCACCGCGACTGGCCGGAATCCATCGGAGAAATGATCGAGAAGGAAAAGCCAGCCGTCGTCGTCATCATGATCGGCGCCAATGACCGCCAGCAATTCTCCGACGGCAACGCGTTGCTCAGCGACGACTGGACCAAGGAATACCAGGCACGGATGACCGCCTTTCTCGATGCGGTCAAGAAGACTGGCCAACCCGTTGTGTGGGTGGGTCAGCCTGCCTTCAAATCGAAGAGCATGACGAATGACCTGCTCGCCTTCAACGAGCTCTATCGCAATGCTGCGGAAAAGGCGGACGGCAAATTTGTCGATGTATGGGATGGTTTTGTCGACCAGAGCGGCAACTTTACCCTGTCGGGTTTCGACATTTCCGGCCAGACGGCTCGGCTGCGCAACAATGACGGCATTGGCATGACCGCTGCCGGTAAGCGCAAGCTCGCCTTCTACGTAGAGAAACCGCTGCGGCAGATGCTCGGCAATGCAACGTCGCCGGATATTGCCGCAATCAAGCCGGGTGCGCCGGTACAGGCGCTTCCTGGCGCGTCGGGGGCTCCAGCCAAGATCGACCGCCTCGCACCCGTCAGCCTCAGCGATCCCGAACTCGATGGCGGTACCGATCTCCTCGGTGCTGCTCCTCGGCCGGCGGCCGGCGGCGACAAATCGGCGCGCGACCGCCTCGTCATTGACGGTATCGCACCCGAGGGGCAGCCAGGGCGGGTCAATGACTTCTCATGGCCCAAGCAGTGAGGCTTGTCCTAACGGACGACCGTCGATTGCATTCCTAGGAAGGGGTTCTCGTGCTGGACTCGGATGGCGCCCTGACCGGCACATAGATGACCGGGACCGGAACAGGCTGATTGGTTGCATCACTGGCGACCGATTCACTCGAGGACGCATCCCCTGGAACTGCCATCTCCGTTGCGTCGTTGCATGCGGCGAGCCCGAGCAGCGCAGCAAGAAGCAAAACTTTCAAATACATTCGTCTCAATACTCCACGAAAATTGATCTATGAACGGTCGGTGGACCGAAATCAATTAGTCAAAAGTCTAATGATTGCCCTTGGGGTTCGTTCTGCGGATAGAGCAGTTCTGGAACCGGAATGCAACCGGCACGCGATTTACGACGTGCCGGTTAAAACGTCAACGTGGCAGGACAGATGTTCCCATCATGGCCGCATCAATGGCATGGGCCGCTTGGCGCCCCTCCCGGATAGCCCAAACGACCAGCGACTGGCCACGGCGGACGTCGCCGGCTACGTAGAGCTTGTCTACGCTGGTGCGATAGTTCTTGTCATCAGCCGACACGGAACGGTTGCCGCGCCGGTCAGCACGCATATCGAGTGAACCTGAGAGTTCCTTGATGATGTTGTTCTCGAACGGACCGGAGAAACCGATGGCGATGAAGGCAAGATCCGCCTTGATGAAGAACTCCGTCCCGGCAATCGGCTTGCGCGCCTCATCGACTTCGCAGCACTTCACGTGGGTCAAGGTGCCGTTCTCGCCGATGAACTCGAGCGTCGCCACCTGGAACTCGCGATCCGCGCCCTCGGCCTGGGATGAGGACGTACGCATCTTGGTCGCCCAGTAGGGCCATACGCTGAGTTTGTCCTCCTTTTCCGGCGGCTGCGGGCGGATATCGAGCTGCGTGACCTTGACGGCGCCCTGGCGGAACGCCGTTCCGACACAGTCGGACGCCGTATCGCCGCCACCGACCACGACCACATGCTTGCCGGAAGCGACGACCGGATCGCTCCGCCAGGCGACCGACTCGATGTTCTCGCGGCCGATGCGCCGGTTCTGCTGGACGAGGTAATGCATCGCGTCATGGACGCCCTCGAATTCGCCGCCGGGAATACCGGCCGGGCGAGGCGTCTCAGCCCCGCCGCAATAGAGAACCGCGTCATAAGTGTCGAGCAGCTCCTGAACGGGCTTATCCGCCCCGACATTGACGCCGCAGAAGAACGTCACGCCCTCGCCTTCCATCTGTGCAACCCGCCGGTCGATGAAATGCTTCTCCATCTTGAAGTCGGGGATTCCGTAGCGCAGGAGACCGCCCGGACGGCTTTCACGTTCATAGACGTGAACCTCATGGCCGGCGCGGCCAAGCTGCTGTGCCGCGGCGAGACCCGCCGGGCCGGAGCCGATGACGGCAACGTTCTTGCCGGTCTTCGCGATCGCGGGCTGCGGTATGATGAAGCCCTTTTCATAGGCTTTGTCCGCAATCGCCTGTTCCACTGTCTTGATCGAAACCGGCACGTCCTCGAGGTTGAGCGTGCACGCCTCCTCGCAGGGCGCGGGGCATATGCGGCCGGTGAACTCGGGGAAGTTGTTGGTAGAGTGCAGATTGCGGATCGCCTCATCCCAATTGTCGTTGTAGACGAGATCATTCCAGTCAGGTATCTGATTGTGGATCGGACACCCCGTTGGTCCATGGCAGAATGGAATGCCGCAGTCCATGCAGCGCGCGGCCTGTTTCTTAACTTCGCTGTCCGACATCGGGATTGTGAACTCCCGAAAATGCCGGATGCGATCCGACGCAGGCTGATACTTGGCAACCTGCCGGTCGATCTCGAGAAAACCTGTAACCTTACCCATAAAACTTCTCTCCCTCGCCTCTCGGAGGACTACCCTCTCCCAGCAGGGATGCGGGCAGCATTTGCCCCATACCGAGCATCTCTAAGACGCTCGAAGCATGGAGTTTGTTGACCTTATTCGGCTGCGACACCCATGCGCATGCGCTCCATCTCTTCGAGCGCGCGGCGGTATTCGACCGGCATGACTTTTACGAATTTCGGCCGGAAGCTTTCCCAATTATCGAGAATTTCCTTCGCCCGCGCCGAGCCCGTATAGTGCATGTGGTTCGAAATCAGCTGCACAAGCCGTTCCTCGTCGTGTCTCGTCATATTGGCCGAGACATCGACGCGTCCTTTGTGCATGAGATCACCGCCGTGATGGTGCAACTTTTCGAGAATGTCGTCCTCTTCCGGAACCGGTTCGAGTTCGACCATCGCCATATTGCAGCGCTGCGCAAAATCGCCCGCTTCATCGAGCACATAGGCGACGCCGCCCGACATCCCCGCCGCGAAGTTGCGCCCGGTCTGACCGATAACGACGACGACGCCGCCCGTCATGTACTCGCAGCCGTGGTCACCCGTACCCTCCACGACCGCGATCGCCCCCGAATTGCGGACGGCGAAGCGTTCGCCGGCAACGCCGCGGAAATAGGCCTCACCCTCGATGGCGCCGTAAAGCACGGTATTACCCACGATGATCGAGTTCTCGGGAACGATCCTGGTGTTTTCCGGCGGGCGGATAACGATGCGCCCCCCACAAAGGCCTTTGCCGACATAATCATTGCCGTCGCCGATCAGGTCGAACGAAATCCCGCGCGCCAGGAAGGCACCGAAGGACTGTCCGGCGGTCCCGCGGAACTTGACCGAGATCGTATCTTCCTTGAGGCCCTTGTGCCGGTAGCGCTTGGCAACCTCGCCCGAAAGCATCGCACCAGCCGAGCGGTCGACATTCTTGATGTCCATCTCGATCCTGACCGGAATCTTGCTTTCGAGCGCGGTCTTTGCCTGCTCGATCAGCTTACGGTCGAGTATATCGAGGATCGGATGGTTCTGCCGTTCGGTCCAACGCGTTTTTTCCTCAGGCGCTTCGGGCTTATGGAAGATGCGGGTAAAGTCCAGACCCTTGGCCTTCCAGTGCTCGATCGCTTCACGCTTTTCGAGGAGTTCCGCCTTGCCGACGATCTCTTCGAGCTTCGTGTAGCCCATCTCAGCCAGGAACTGGCGGACCTCTTCAGCCAAATAGAAGAAGAAGTTGATGACGTGCTCGGGCGTTCCCTTGAAGCGCTTGCGCAAGACCGGGTCCTGCGTTGCGACGCCGACGGGGCAGGTGTTGAGATGGCACTTGCGCATCATGATGCAGCCAGCTGCAATGAGCGGCGCGGTCGAGAAGCCGAACTCGTCGGCTCCCAGCAATGCCCCGACAATGACGTCGCGCCCGGTGCGCAGGCCGCCGTCGACCTGCAGGGCGACGCGCGAGCGCAGGCCGTTGAGGACGAGCGTTTGCTGTGTTTCCGCAAGGCCCATTTCCCAGGGGCTGCCTGCATGCTTGAGCGAGGTCAGTGGCGAAGCACCGGTTCCGCCGTCATAGCCGGCGATGGTGATATGATCGGCGCGTGCCTTGGCAACACCGGCCGCGACCGTTCCGACACCCACCTCGGAGACGAGCTTCACCGAGACGTCCGCCTCGGGGTTAACGTTCTTTAGGTCGTAAATCAACTGCGCCAGATCTTCGATCGAGTAGATGTCGTGGTGCGGCGGCGGCGAAATGAGGCCGACGCCTGGTGTCGAGTGCCGCGTCTTGGCGACCGTCGCATCGACCTTGTGACCGGGCAACTGCCCGCCTTCGCCAGGCTTGGCACCCTGGGCGACCTTGATCTGCATCATGTCGGAGTTGACGAGATATTCCGTCGTCACACCGAAGCGGCCCGACGCTACCTGCTTGATTGCTGAACGTTCGGGGTTCGGCTTGCCGTCGGGCAACGGGTAGAAGCGGTCTGGCTCCTCGCCACCCTCGCCGGTGTTCGACTTGCCGCCGATCCGGTTCATCGCGATTGCAAGCGTCGTGTGCGCCTCACGGCTGATCGAGCCGAACGACATTGCGCCCGTCGAGAACCGCTTGACGATTTCTTTCGCGGGTTCCACGTCGTCGATCGAAACCGGCTTGCGGCCGGCATCTTTCGCGATCTTGATCTTGAACAGGCCGCGTATCGTCTGCGCCCGCGCCGACTGGCTGTTCACCAGGTCGGAATATTCTTTGAACGTACCTGCCGAGTCCGTCCGAACGGCGTGCTGGAGCTTCGCAACGGCATCCGGCGACCAGAGGTGAGCCTCGCCGCGGATGCGGTAGGCGTATTCACCGCCGACGTCCAGGGTGCTCGACAGAACAGGGTCATTGCCAAATGCGTCGCGGTGACGGCGGATCGTTTCTTCCGCCACTTCGTCAAGCCCGACACCCTCGATGGTCGTCGCCGTGCCGAAGAAGAAGCGATCGACAAAATCCGACTTCAGCCCGACTGCGTCGAAGATCTGCGCACCGCAATAGGACTGGTAGGTCGAGATGCCCATCTTGGACATGACCTTGAGGATACCCTTGCCGATCGACTTCATGTAGCGCGAAACAACTTCCTTGGCGTCGACCTCCGGCGGGAATTCGCCGCGCTTATGCATGTCGAGCAAGGTGTCAAAGGCGAGATACGGATTGATAGCTTCGGCGCCATAGCCGGCGAGGCAACAGAAATGATGCACTTCGCGTGGTTCGCCCGATTCCACCACTAGACCGACGGACGTGCGCAGGCCCTTGCGGATCAGATGATGATGAACCGCGGCCGTGGCCAACAGCGCCGGAATCGGAATGCGGTCAGGACCAACCTGGCGGTCGGACAGAATGATGATGTTGTAGCCACCATGAACGGCCGCTTCCGCGCGGTCGCACAGGCGCTCCACGGCTCCAGCGAGGCCGGCAGCACCCTCATCGACGCTGTAAGCGATGTCGAGGGTCTTCGTGTCGAAGCGGTCTTCCGTGTGGCCGATGGAGCGGATCTTTTCGAGATCACCATTGGTCAGGATCGGCTGGCGCACTTCGAGCCGCTTGCGGCGCGAGGAACCGACGAGATCGAAGATGTTCGGCCGCGGACCGATGAACGAGACAAGGCTCATCACCAGTTCCTCGCGGATCGGATCGATTGGCGGGTTGGTCACCTGGGCGAAGTTCTGCTTGAAATAGGTGTAGAGCAGCTTTGACTTGTCGGACATTGCCGAAATCGGCGTGTCGGTGCCCATGGAGCCAATTGCTTCCTGTCCCGTGGTTGCCATCGGCGACATCAAGAGGCGCGTGTCTTCCTGTGTATAGCCGAATGCCTGCTGGCGATCGAGAAGGCTCACGTCCTTGCGCAGCGCGCGCGGCTCCACGGGGCTCAGTTCTTCGAGAATAAGCTGCGTGTTCTTCAGCCACTGCTTGTAGGGGTGGCGGCTGGCGATCTCGGACTTGATCTCCTCGTCCGAAATGATGCGCCCCTTTTCCATGTCGATCAGCAGCATGCGGCCAGGCTGCAAACGCCACTTCTTGACGATTTTTTCTTCCGGCACCGGCAGGACGCCGGCCTCCGAGGCCATGATGACGAAATCGTCGTCAGTGACGATATAGCGGGCCGGACGCAGGCCGTTACGGTCGAGCGTCGCGCCGATCTGGCGACCATCGGTAAAGGCGATCGCAGCCGGTCCGTCCCATGGCTCCATCAGCGCGGCATGATACTCGTAGAACGCCTTGCGCTCTTCTGACATCAGCTTGTTGCCGGACCATGCCTCGGGAATGAGCATCATCATCGAATGCGCGAGCGAATAACCGCCCTGGAAAAGGAACTCGAGGGCATTGTCGAAACAAGCCGTATCCGACTGGCCCTCGTAGGAGATCGGCCAGAGCTTGGAAATGTCGTTGCCGAAATATTCGCTGTCGACCGATGCCTGGCGTGCCGCCATCCAGTTTACGTTGCCGCGCAACGTGTTGATCTCGCCATTATGCGCAACCATGCGATAGGGATGCGCCAGCTTCCAGGAGGGGAAGGTGTTCGTCGAAAACCGCTGGTGAACCAGAGCGAGTGCGCTTTCAAACCGCGGGTGCTTCAGGTC
>NZ_JBBNAM010000029.1:0-2470 GCF_037994425.1 Phyllobacterium sp. | reverse complement strand
CCGGAACTGACGCCTATGTGAAGCTCCTCGAAATCGGACCCCCGGTCGGCAAGCCGATTCAGTACCGCGTGTCCGGCGAGGATCTTCAGACGGTGCGCGATCTGGCACAAAAACTGGGAACTGTCGTAGGCACCCATCCGTCCCTCAAGAACCTTGCCTTTGACTGGAATGAGCCAGCGCGCGTTGTGAAGATCGATGTGATGCAGGACAAGGCGAGGCAGCTTGGCGTCTCGTCCCAGGACATCGCCATGGCGCTCAACACCGTTGTTCAAGGGGACTCGGTCACCCAGGTCCGCGACGACATCTATCTCGTTGATGTCGTCGGCCGCGCCGCGGAAAAGGAGCGCGGCTCGATCGACACGCTGCTCGACCTGCAGCTGCAAGCCAACAGCGGCCAGTCGGTGCCGTTGTCGTCGGTCGCAACGTTCCGCTATGAGCTCGAACAGCCGACGGTCTGGCGGCGCGACAGGCTGCCGACGATCACGGTCAAGGCCGGGATCAGCGACACGACGCAGCCGGCGACGATTGTCAAAGCGCTCAGCAACAAGATTGCGGCGTTCGAAAAGACGTTGCCGGCAGGCTATCACCTCGAAGTCGCCGGAGCGGTCGAGGAAAGTGCCAAATCGCAGGGTCCGATCGCGAGCGTGATCCCGGCCATGCTCCTCGTCATGGCAACACTGCTGATGGTGCAGCTTCAAAGCTTCCACAGGCTGTTTCTGGTATTCTCGGTTGCCCCGTTGGCCCTCATCGGCGTCGTCGCGGCCCTGTATCTGAGCCGCGCCCCCCTTGGCTTCGTCGCCCTCCTTGGCGTGCTCGCGCTCGTCGGCATTCTTATCCGCAACTCGGTGATTTTGATCGTGCAGATCGAGGAATTGCGCGCGGAGGGAATGTCGCCATTGAAGGCGGTCGTCGAGGCGACCGAGCATCGCATGCGGCCGATCATGCTGACCGCTGCTGCTGCGACGTTGGCGCTGATCCCCATTTCGCACGAGATCTTCTGGGGACCCATGGCCTACGCCATGATGGGCGGCATCGTCGTTGGAACCGCACTGACCCTTCTCTTCCTGCCGGCGCTCTATGTCGCCTGGTTCCGGATACCGCGTGAGATCGGGGAGCACTGAGATGGACGTCGGAATTTTCGCCCTGCAATGGATCGGCCGCTCGTGGCCGGCCCGGGCAACAGACCGAAGAGTCGCTCCTCAACTGCTTTCGGTGGCGGTGCTCATGTCCGTCGCCGTCACCGGCTGCGCGACCCGGGTGGAAGGCGTCCTTCAGCCTCCTCAGATGGCCGTGGCCGCAAGCGATGCCAGCCGGGTGAATATGCTGGTGGCGACGACGCGCAAGTCATCGGACGATCCCGGTCGACTTTATTCAGGCGAGCGCGGAACAGCGATCTCGCTCAACAACGTCTCCGTCTCCATTCCTCCAGATCGAAACCGCAAGATCGGCAAGGTGCAATGGCCCTCACGCGTACCGCCGAATCCGCAAAAGGAGTTTGCAGTCCTTGAAGCCGGCAAGGTTGCGACGGAAGAGCAGGCATTCAAGTGGTTTCGCAAGAATCGCAACGCCAGGCGGCAGGTGCTCATCTTTGTCCATGGCTTCAACAACACCTATGCCGACGCGGTCTTTCGCTTCGCCCAGATCGTTCACGACTCAGGCACCGATGCGGCACCAATTCTCTTCGCCTGGCCATCGCGGGCGCGCGTTTTGGACTACCTCTATGACAAGGAAAGCGCCAACTACTCGCGGCGAGCCTTGGAGGATCTGATCCTTCAGGCCACCCGAAGCCCCGATGTCGACGACGTGACCATTCTCGCGCATTCGATGGGGACCTGGCTCGCGGCGGAGGCACTGCGCGGTGTTGCCATGCGCGAAAAGTCGATTCCTGCCAAGGTCAAGAATGTCATCCTGGCATCGCCAGACATCGATATCGATGTCTTCCGCCGCCAGTTCATCGAAATGGGGCCAAAGCGGCCGCATTTTGCGATCCTGACGTCGACACACGACAAGGCTCTGGAGGTCTCTGGCTGGCTCTCGGGCGGCGTCGACCGTGTCGGTGGCGCAGATCTCAAACCATATGCCTCTGTGCTTGAAGAACTTGGCGTTTCGGTCATCGACACGAGCGCCATCGCCTCGAACGATCCGCTCGGCCACAATGCCTTTGCCGACAGTCCTGAGATCGTACGCCTGCTTGGGCGACGGCTGGCCGGGCAATCGCTATCGGGACGAGAGGCGTCATTCGCGGATCGCGCGGGGGTGGCGGCTGCCAATTTTGCCGGGTCGGCGGCCCGCGTGGCTGTCGCGGTTCCGGTCTCGGTCATCAGCGGCGGGGCCCGCGACGTGTTGAAACGCGAGCTTTCGCCTTCGAGCGGGCAGCTCGTCAACGGTCAGGTCTCGTATTGAAGTCATGCCTGGTCATAAGCAGCAGACACCCTGGAGTTGATATGAACATTGATCCAGCCTTTCTCAG
>NZ_JBBNAM010000028.1:0-25178 GCF_037994425.1 Phyllobacterium sp. | reverse complement strand
CAAGAATTTCCACTGGCATATGAGCGGCCCCCACTTTCGCGACTATCACCTGATGCTCGATGAGCAAGGGGAGCAGATCTTCGCCATGACGGACGTTCTTGCAGAACGGGTCCGCAAGATTGGCGGCACCACTCTCAAATCGATCGGGCAGATCGCATCGAAGCAGCGCATCCTCGATAATGATGCGAATTTCGTAACGCCTGAAGACATGATCGCCGAGCTTCGCGACGACAACAAAAGCTTCGTCAGCTACCTACGCCAGGTCCATGAACTCTGCAGCGAGTATAATGACAGTGCCACGACCAGCATTATCGAAAACTATATCGACGAGTCGGAAAGGCGGCACTGGTTCCTGTTTGAGGCGACGCGGGTTGGCCCGGCCAGCGTTTGAGTAGACCATGTCAGAACTCCGACCGCTTGAGCGGTCGGGGTCTTCGCAAGCGCCACCGCTTATAGATCACCTAGTCGTTGGCCCTGGCAAATCGCGCCCGCTGAATGTTATCCTGGGTGTCAGCGATCATCGTCTCAACCGATGAAATGTTGAGGGCCAGGGTGGCAATTTTCTGCAAGGTGTTGTTGTCCGGAAATGTCTTCGTCTTGGCTGAGGTCATTATCAGTTGCCGTTGCGCAGCCGTCAGCCTCGCCAGCAATTCTTCGAGTTCGTCCATGGATGTCCCGTCCGCCGTGTAGAGGCAATAAATACATACCTATAGTTGTGTCTTAACAACAATACTATCTTATATTGCAATCACAATCTTGTGTCCTTAAGCAGCGATGCGGCTAGCCGTTGGGTGCAGGGGTGAACACGCTGCACGCCAAGGTTGTATGACGATTGGACCGCTCAGTGTGTCGTCATCCATTCGCGCGCTTCGCGCAGGGCAGTTGCGAGATCGGTCTTGGACATTGTCTTTGCAAGTTCGGCCCGGAGTTCCGCGGCCCGGTCGCAGCCCTTGATGGCCGCAATGTTGAACCATTTGTGTGCGGCCACCACGTCGATGGCGCAATCGCGACCGGTTGCGTACATGATGCCGATTTCGAAGAGGATATCGGTCTGCGCGGAACCACCAGCGTCGCCGGTATCGATATGCTGAAGATCAAAGCGTGCCATATCAGTCAAACCCCTTGTTGAACCAAATTCGTGTCGAACGAAAAGCCCTGTTAGACTTCTGAGAACCGCCGTTTGTTTGTTTTGACGTGCTCTTTCGATGCTTTCGAGAATGAATGAGAGGCTTGAAATTGCTGTTAAGGGCCATGATTAACCGGGCCCAAACAAAACAAAAACAACTCGTAAACTTCGCGATTCATTAAATATAGCAATCCAGCAATTGCGGGCATTTGGCGAAAAATTGCCTAAAATCCGATTGGACGACTTGAAGAGTTTGATAACCACGCTCGCGATTTGCAATGAAAGGGCCGCATTGCACGCGCACCCATACCATCGGTTTCAAATCAGGGAATTCGGCAGGGACATCCCTTTCCTTAACTTTTTTGAATTACGTTTACGTTTGCGTAAGACAGACGATGCTGGAGAAATCGCCTGGAATCGGGAGGAAAATATGAAACGCAAGATTCTTTTGGCCTGCACCGGCCTTATCCTTATGGCCGGCCCTGCCCTTGCAGAAGAAGCGATCGTCGGATCGTGGAAGCGGCCAAACGGCACTATCATCCAATATTCGTCCTGCGGGACAGATACCTATTGCGGTACGGTGATGACCGGCGAATACAAGGGAAAATCCATCGGTTCCATGTCTGGCAAGAGCGGGTCCTACAAGGGCACGGTGAACAAGCTCGACGAGGGCAAGACCTATAATGGCAAGGCAACGGCGACTGGAACGAAACTATCGCTTTCGGGCTGCGTCATGGGTGGCCTCATCTGCAAGAGCGAGAGCCTTACCCGCCAATAACAACGGCTTGTAGGCACCGCACTGGAGCGTCTTCAACTAAACGAGAAACGCTAAACCCGGACATGACGCTCAGTCGGCCCGGGTCTTTCTATTTAGACGCGCCAATGGCATAGTCGCTGGCGTGATACGTCAGATATTCTCGGCCACGAGACGGGCGACCTTCTGGTGGATTTCATTGCGGCTGTCCGCGGTTCCCTTGGGATCGTATAGATAGACTGCGAGCAGGATCGGCTTGCGGCTGGGCGGCCAGATCACCGCAATGTCGTTGGCCATGCCGCTGTCGCTTGTTCCGGTCTTGTCGCCAACATTCCAGTCCTTCGGCAGTCCGCCGCGCAACCGCTTGTCGCCGGTCTTGCTGGCAAGCATCCATTCGATCAACTGGTCACGCGAGGATCCCGAGAGGGCATTGCCCAGAACCGTCTTCTGCAGATCCTTGAGAATGTCTGCAGGGGTAATCGTATCCCGCGGATCCCCTGGCTTCGCCTCATTGAGTTCGGTCTCGCGGCGGTCCAGCCGAAACGTTGCGTCGCCGAGACTGCGCGCATACTGAGTCAGTCCCTTCGGTCCGCCGATATTGTCGAGCAGGAGATTGCCGGCCGTATTGTCGCTCAATGTGATCGCAGCTTCGCAGAGCGCGCCAAGTGTCATGCCATCGTCGACATGCTTTCCCGTGGCAGGTGAACCGGCGACGAGATCGCCCTTCTTATAGGTAATGGTCCGGTCGAGCTGTTCTTCCTTGCGATCGACCCGTGCCAGCACCGCAGCGGCCGCCAGAAACTTGAATGTACTGCACATTGCAAAGCGTTCGTGGGAACGATACTCGATCTTGCTGTCGCTAGCAGTATCGAGCGCGGCAACGCCAAGGCGCGCACCGGTCTTCGCTTCGAGATCCTTGAACGCAGCGTCGAGGTCCACCCGCTCTGACGGAACTGCAAAGGCAGAAGCCGCCGGCAGCGATAGGGCCGGTATTGCCAGCATCGAGGCGATCAGGGCTTTCCGGCGCGTAATACGACCACTCATTTCTCATCTCCATTCCAAGGGTTTGACATGCAATTCTTGCGTGGTGGAAGCTGATATCCGAACTGGCAATTTCCAAGGAGAAACTGTGACGAAAAAGAGCGCTGCAACTTGACGGGCCGGAATTCTACCTATAATAAACCATTTAGTTATTTAACCATTTGGTATTCACTCGTGCAGATCGATTTGAGGAGTGCAGAATGCGAAAGACCTATCATGGGAGCTGCCATTGCGGCGCGGTTCGTTTCGAGGCGGACGTCGATCTCGATCAGGGCACGAGCAAATGCAATTGCTCGGTCTGTGCCAAAGCTCGATTCTGGAAGGTGATTGTCGGTGCTGGTGAAATGCGGATGATTGCGGGAGCCGATAATCTGACCGAATATCGGTTTGGCCGGAATGCCATTACCCATTTCTTTTGCCGGACATGCGGCGTGAAACCTTTTGGCCAGGGGGAAATGGAAGGCACCGGGAAATTCTATGGGGTGAACGTCGCCTGCCTCGATGATCTCCCAGTCGAAGAATTGGCGGCCGCTCCTTTGGAGTTTCAGGACGGGCTGCATGACCATTGGGAGCAACGGCCGGTTGAAGTGCGCCATCTTTAGGCAAAAATGGCGTACAGACAAAATGAGTCAGTGAAATCAGCATTCTAGCTCGTAAAAGTGCTTTTATTACAGTCTATTAGACTAATGTCTAATTGTTTGGAACAATCATTTCACCTATTAAGAAATTGATTTTAGCGTGTAGTTGTTTTCGAAATGCCCAGTTGTTGAAGACTTTTATCCTGCGGTTGCTGGAGTCTTAGGTACCCAGTCGTTCGTGTGCAAGCCCTCCCTGCACACGAACCCGAGAATTCGGGAGGATCAGGAATAGAATGGCGCGTAGGCCATTCGTTTCTTGAAACACTTGCCCGACTTGTTAGCGGGCTAAGGCAACCGCAGGAGCCATATGCTCGAGCAGTTCCCTCGCTGGTTACGGGCAAAACAACAGGCAGCCATGGATGTCCCCCCATGGCTACTTTTTTGTTCGGGTGAGCCGAAAGCGCTATCGGTTTTCTTGACATAATTCCGTTTCGTGACAATCATATTGTCATGGGGATTGCGATCTCCCCACGAGGCGACATGCCCAAGTATCGCGTCCAGAAACCCGACTCTTAACGGAGGGACGCGAAATGTCTTCAACGACAACAATTTCACACGAAAAATTGGCACGGCTCATCGGTACACCGGCCTGTCCCGTGCTCATCGACGTTCGGACGGATGAGGATTTCGCGCTTGATCAGCGCCTAATCCCGGGTTCGCGCAGACGGTCGCACAAAAAAATCGAGACCTGGCGCGATGAAGCCGACGGAAAGCGGGCCATCGTCGTCTGCCAGCAGGGCAAGAAACTCAGCGAAGGATCCGCAGCGCTGCTGCGCCATCATGGCGTACCGGCTGAAACGCTTGAGGGAGGTTATGAGGCCTGGGTTGCAGCATCTCTGCCTCTCATTCCCGTGTCGCGGCTGCCCGCCCCCGACCATAACGGAAGGACGGTCTGGGTCACGCGCGCACGACCGAAGATAGATAGAATTGCCTGCCCGTGGCTCATCCGTCGGTTTGTCGATCCGGACGCGGTGTTTTTGTTCGTCACTCCCTCAGAGGTGGAGGCCGTGGCGGACCGATTTGGCGCGGCGCCCTTTGACATTGAAAACGTATTCTGGAGCCATCGCGGCGAATTCTGCACATTTGACGTGATGGTAGAAGAGTTCGGTCTCACGTCAGATCCGCTGGCGCGGCTTGCCACCATCGTGCGCGGCGCGGATACGGCCCGGCCCGAACTTGCTCCCGAAGCACCGGGCCTGCTTGCCGCATCACTCGGTTTGTCGCGCATGTATTCCGACGACCTTGAACAGTTGGAAGCGGGCATGACGTTGTATGACGCATTCTATCGATGGTGCCGCGATGCTACGGCCGAAACGCACAATTGGCCAAACCGGAAGCCCGGTCCGCGAGATGACTGACCTAGCGCGCAAAAGGGTTGAGGCTCCGTCCGAAACTCCAAGCCACCATGACATCTCGTTCGGCGAGGCCCTGCGCGTCTGGGCGCGCATTGCCTCGCTGAGCTTCGGTGGCCCTGCCGGTCAAATTGCGGTGATGCACCGCATCCTGGTCGATGAGAAACGCTGGATCGGCGAGAACAGGTTCCTGCATGCGCTCAACTACTGCATGCTGTTGCCTGGTCCAGAAGCGCAGCAGCTCGCGACCTATATCGGCTGGCTCCTGCACCGCACCAAGGGCGGTCTCGCTGCCGGCGCGCTGTTCGTCCTTCCCGGCTTCCTGTCGATCCTTGCGCTCAGCATCATCTACGTGTCGTTCGGAAATGTCGGGGTGGTGGCCGGCCTCTTCTTCGGACTGAAGGCGGCGGTGCTGGCAATCGTTTTGCAAGCAGTGGTGCGGATTGGCGGGCGCGCGCTCAAGAACGGCGTCATGGTAGCCATCGCCGTTGCAGCTTTCGTAGCAATCTTCGTCCTGCACGTGCCCTTTCCACTGATCATCCTCATCGCGGCGGTGATCGGCTTCATAGGTGGAAAGGCCGGATCGCCCCTGTTTCAATTGGGCGGGGGTCATGGCAATGCCGGGCCAGGACTTGCCGACGCTGATTCCGCGCTTGGCGAAGGAGTGCCTGATCATGCGCGGCCCAACCTTGCCTGGTCGCTCAAAATAGGTGCAGGTTTTCTTTTACTCTGGCTTGGGCCCATCGCCATCATCGTCCTTACCCTTGGACAGGACAGCGTGTTCAGCCAGATCGGCATTTTCTTCAGCAAAATGGCAATGGTGACATTTGGCGGGGCCTATGCGGTTCTTTCCTACGTCGCCCAGCAGGCCGTCCAGCATTACGGATGGTTGCAGCCGAGTGAGATGCTCGACGGGCTCGGCATGGCGGAGACGACGCCAGGGCCATTGATCATGGTGGTGCAGTTTGTCGGTTTTCTTGGTGCGTACCGCGCCCCGGGCTCGCTGCCGCCCCTGACAGCCGCCGTACTTGCCTCGATCCTGACGACATGGGTAACGTTCGTGCCCTGCTTCCTTTGGATTTTCCTTGGCGCGCCCTTCATAGAACAGCTTCGCAGCAACCGGGCGCTGACCGGCGCAATGACAGCGATTACGGCGGCAGTGGTCGGCGTGATAGCAAATCTCGCCGTGTGGTTTGCGCTACATGTGATATTCGCCGAGGTCGTACGGTGGGAGGTGCTGGGCATCGCGATCGATGTGCCGGTCCCATCCTCGGCCAACCTGCCTTCCGTGGTACTAACGCTCGGCGCAATCACCGCCATTTTCTGGCTGAAACGGGGAATGATTCCAACGCTTCTCGCCACGTCCCTGGCCGGCATGGCGTGGTATCTGTTGTATGGATCGAGTTGAAGCCCTTTCCAAACAGGGCTTCAACGCGTGAAGATTAGCGCGCTCGCTGCCCGAACAGGACTTTCTTGGCTTCTTCGTCGTCGGCGATATTGCGCCGTTCCTCCTTGCCGAGTTCCACACCCCGCTGCACGGCGGGACGCGCGCCTATGGCCTCGAACCAACGCTTCAGATGGGGAAATTCATTCAGGTCCTGGCCTTGATTGGCATGGGGAACGACCCAGCCATAGGCCGCCATGTCGGCAATGGAATAATCGCCCGCGAGATAGTCGCGCTCTGCGAGTCGACGGTTCATGACGCCATAGAGGCGGTTGACCTCATTCGTATAGCGATTGATCGCATAGCCGATCTTCTCGGGGGCATATTGACGGAAGTGATGTGCCTGACCGGCCATCGGCCCGAGGCCGCCCACCTGCCAGAACAGCCATTCCTCCACCGCAACGCGTGTACGCTCATCCTGCGGATAGAACTTTCCGAATTTCCGGCCAAGATATTGCAGGATAGCGCCGGATTCGAACACCGATATGGGTTTTCCATCCGGCCCCTCGGGGTCGATGATGGCCGGCATGCGATTATTCGGAGCGATTTTCAGAAACGACGGCTCGAACTGGTCGCCCTTGCCAATATTGACGAGCTTGAGTTCGTAAGGAACGCCAAGTTCCTCGAGCATGATGGAAATCTTCCAGCCGTTGGGCGTCGGCCAGTAGTAGAGTTCGATCGGCTTGGTCTGAGAGGTCATAGGAGTCTCCATGCGTGGGGGATGTCCCGAAACACATAGGGCTCCCCTCGCCGTTCACAAGGTGCGCCGGATATTTACGGTTGAACGCCAGATGAACGGCAGCCTCAGCTTTGGTTCAGCGCCGCCCCCCTAATTTCCATTGCAGACGATGTCAGACCCGAAGTGGGGCAAGGAGAAGCCGGACCATGATGCGATCGACAGCAATTTTTTCGCTGCATTTCCTGCGGGCGCTGATCTTTTCCGCGATCCTCTTTGGGCCGGTCTTGGCATTTGCCGCGAGCTATGAAAGCCGCTCGCCGTCAAATGGCGGGCCTTGTCCTTCTCGTCGCTTTGCAGCGCGTTTGACGCTAGCGGCCGGCATGGGAATGTCATCATCAAGGCGGTTGCTGGCGGTGATTATCGGCCTCTCCGGCCCGGTGCCCTGAAACAGCCCACCCGCGCGCTACTGGCGTGCCCTATTACTTGCGTAGCGAGCGGCTGATTTCGGCAAGCGTTCCCAAGGCGACTGAAACGAGAACAGTGTAGACGGCGTGGTCGAGCCACGCGCCCGGAGATGGGGCGGTTGTGTATCGCGACAGCGACTCATTGGGAAAATAACCTTGCATGAAGAGGATTGCGCCAAGGAATTGCAGCACCCCGAAAAGTGCAAAGAAGAATGCTGCCACATAGCTTATGCGCGTAAAAAACACCCGAACCTCCCTTGGCGGACCGCACAAGCAAAGGTGCGCCGATTCGATTAACAAAGGGAAATGCGCAGTAATTTGCAATAGTTTTCCAAAGTTCACACAGACCTATTATATTGGGAGGATGGATAAACGAATCGGAACGAGAAAGCCCGTCACCATCAGCATGCCGCCGCATGTCGAGCCTGAAGAGTTCATGGATGAGCACGCCGCCGTCGAGGCGCTGGGTCGACTGTATCAGCGCAATACGCAGTTCCTGCGCGACGCATTCGACAAGGTCGCAAAAGGTGAAGCCAAAGACACACTGCATTTTCGCGCCTTCTATCCCGAAGTCCGGCTTTCCACCTCGAGCTATGCCCAGATCGACTCCCGCCTCGCCTTCGGTCACGTATCTTCGCCCGGACAATACGCAGCAACCATCACGAGGCCCGATCTTTTCAGCAGCTACCTCGAAGAGCAGATCAAGCTCCTGATCCGCAATCATGGCGGACCGGTGACTGTGCAGGAATCGACGACGCCGATCCCGATCCATTTTGCCTTCCTCGAAGGCACTTATGTGGAATCCTCGATCGCGGATGCGTTCACGCGTCCGCTGCGCGACCTCTTTGATGTTCCCGACCTCAATGCGACCGACGACCGGATCGTCAATGGTGAATATGAGGCCGACGACCTCGACAGCATCATGCCGCTCTCGCCCTTCACGGCCCAGCGCGTGGACTATTCCCTGCACCGATTGTCACACTATACGGCGACTCATCCGGTGCATTTCCAAAATTACGTCCTGTTCACCAACTATCAGTTCTATATCGATGAGTTCTGCCTCTGGGCGCGCAAGCTCATGGCGGCCGGTGGTGGCGGTTACGAGCGTTTCGTCGAGCCGGTGAACCTCATCACCGAAGCGGGCAACGATGCACCGACATCGGGTGTGCCCGCCGGCCGCCTACCGCAAATGCCGGCCTATCACCTCGAACGCAGCGATGGTTTCGGGATCACTATGGTCAATATCGGCGTAGGTCCCTCCAACGCCAAGACGATCACGGACCATATCGCGGTGCTTCGTCCACACGCCTGGCTGATGCTCGGGCATTGCGCGGGCCTGCGCAACACGCAAGCGCTCGGCGATTATGTGCTTGCTCATGCCTATGTGCGCGAGGACCACGTGCTCGATGACGACTTGCCGGTTTGGGTGCCGATCCCCGCGCTTGCCGAGGTGCAGGTGGCACTTGAACAGGCGGTTGCCGAAATCACCGGCCTCGAAGGCTATGATTTGAAGCGCATCATGCGCACCGGCACGGTCGCCACGATCGACAACCGCAATTGGGAATTGCGCGACCAGCGCGGGCCGGTCAAGCGATTGTCGCAATCACGCGCCATCGCGCTCGACATGGAATCGGCAACTATCGCCGCTAACGGCTTCCGGTTCCGCGTTCCCTACGGCACGCTGCTCTGCGTTTCCGACAAGCCGCTGCACGGCGAGTTGAAATTGCCAGGCATGGCGACGGAGTTCTACAAGCGCCAGGTCGCCCAGCACTTGCAGATAGGTATTCGCGCGCTTGAGAAGCTGGCCGAAATGCCACCCGAGAAACTGCACTCACGCAAACTGCGCAGCTTCTACGAGATGGCATTCCAATAAGCCATCAAGCGTCAGGTCGCTCCAGGCTCAATTGCGCATGCCGACCAGGCAGAACATGGCGCCTTGGGGATCAAGACATTGCAGGATAAAGGCGCCGCCGGGCACTTCCTGTGGTCCGAACAACACTTGGCCACCCTTGCTCTTGACCCGTTCTCCTGCCGCATCGATATTTTCGACACAGAAGTAGAAATTCCAAATCGGCGGAGCAGACTTGTCCATCCGGTTCATCATCCCGCCGATTGCCTCGGCGCCATTTGCGAAGAGCTGATAGGTCCCCACCTCGCCCATATCCATCGCCTTGTCCTTGGTCCAGCCGAACAGCTTCGAATAGAAGGCAAACGCACTTTCCCAGTTTTCGGTGTTGAGTTCGTGCCAGCCGATCGTGCCCGGCGTCGGGGGTTTCGGCATATCGCCCTGATCCGTCATTGTTGGCGCAAACAACTGGAATGTCGCTCCCTGCGGGTCGGCGACGACGGCAAAGCGGCCGACATTGGGTATATCGGCTGGCTCGCGAAACACCTTCCCGCCGAGCTCCTTTACTTCAGCGGCCTTGGCATCGACGTCTTGCGCCCAGATATAACCGGTCCATGCCGGCTTCATGTCCGGACCGCAATCTTCTGGAATGGCCATGAGGCCAGCAACCGGCGCCGCACCGACATTCAGCAAAGTGTATTGCATATCCGGATGACCTGAATCCTTGGGGTCCCAGCCAACGACGTCACTATAAAAGCGCTCTGCTGCCGGCGCGTCGCTCGTCATTAACTCATACCAAATGAAATTACCGGTTGTGGTCATGTTAGTACCTCCTCCATGATTGCCCGGGACTATATCGAACTCTAGTGATTAAATGTTGACAATTAGGTTGATATCAACATATATAAGCCATGTCAAAGCCGATTTCCGTACCTTTCGAGACCACACTTTACGTTCGCGATGCATGCATGTGTCTTGCCGTCCAACGCGCTGCGCGGGCCCTCGGCCGCCGCTTCGATGATGCGTTGCGACCATATGATCTGACGAATGGCCAGTTCTCGCTGTTGATGTCGCTCAACCGGCCGCAGCCGCCGAATTTGCGTTCAGTGGCATCACTCCTCGCCATGGACCGCACAACGCTGACCGCAGCGCTCAAACCCCTGGAGCGTCGCGGTCTTGTGAAAGTCGCAGCGGATCCCGCCGACAAACGCAGCAGGTTGATGGCGCTGACGCCAAACGGCATGAAGCTTTTGACCGACGTTCTGCCCATTTGGACTAAGACACATAGAGAGCTTGAAAGCCTGCTCGGCAATGAAGAGCACGACCGTCTGCTCGGCAATCTCACCAAGCTTCTTTGATTGTCATGCGTGAGAAAGGATGTTCACGATCCTGCCCGACGGATCGCGGACATAAAATCGGCGAACGCCCCAAGGCTCGTCGGCGATGCCATAGGTAATTTCATATCCCGCCTTCATCGCCTGCGAATAGACGCGATCCACATCATCGACTTCGATCGACAGATCAGGAACGGGGGTGCCCGAACCACCTTCGGTTGCGACGCTGAGTTGCGGCTGGGCCAGGGCATCGGAAGCAAATGTCACTATCCAGCCATGGTCCATCACCACTTCGAGGCCGAGCAGTGTCCCGTAGAAGGCGCGAGCACTGCTTGGATCGGAAACGGCCAGGTTAGCCATAATGCGCTTGACGGTCATCGATTTTTCTCTGGGCCAAAACTGGAAAGAAGATCGGGGCGGAGGGACGTCATCCCCTCGCAGGTCCAGCGATAACTGCCGTCCTGGTTGAACTGGCTCGCGCCGATTGAGTCATGAGGCATAGTGACCTCATTTTCAAGTGATGACCCTTTTTTTGTCGCCTGTTAATGGCGCCGGAACGCGTTGCTCGAGATCGTCCGCGCCTGGCGGGCCCACCCTCAAAATCACCATCTTGATTGCGTCGCAATTGCCGGTTTAATGCGAGCCATGACGACCAATTCTACGCGTTCGCGGGTCAGGCTCGCTGCTGTCCTAATACCAAGTCTGTTCTCGGTTCCGCTGGTCTTGGGCTTTTTCGGCGGGGCGCATCCGCTGTTCGACGCCTTCGCGCATTTCCGCGTACATCTCGCAGTCCTGATGGCCATCTCGGCGATACCGGCGCTTTTCCTCGGTCTTTGGCGCGAGGGTCTAATGTCGATGGCTTTTGCGCTGACGGCGCTGGCGACCGTGCTGGTTCCAACATCGCCCGCCTCGGAAGCCGGACAGTCGGCGTCCTCCGCAAATGGGAGCCTGCCCGAATTCAAATTGATGCAGCTCAACCTTCGCTACAACAATCACGATCAGGCAGAAGTCATCCGATTGATCGCGCGCGAAACTCCGGACGTGATCACCCTGCAGGAGGCTTCCAACGACTGGCAATCCAGATTGAAGGCCGTTGAAGCCCGCTATCCTCACAATGTCTTTTGCCCGAGCACGAAACGCATCGGTGGCGTTGCCATCCTGTCGCGGCGGCCCTTCGCTCTTGGCACGACGCCACACTGTGTCGGCAACAGCCTGATGGCTTTGGCACGCATCGATTTCGGCGGCCGTAGCGCCCTCATAGCCTCCGTGCATCTCGGCTGGCCGTGGCCCTTTGAACAGGCGACTAATGTCGAAGAGATACAGCCATATTTGCTGCGACTTGGTGGACCCATGATACTTGCGGGCGATTTCAACGCTGTACCATGGAGCCAAACGATCAGGAACATCATCGACGCCAGCAACACGCATCTGGTCGACGGACTACGCCCGAGTTGGCTGATCAATGGCGCCTTCGCCCACGCCGCGCGCTGGATCGGACTGCCGATCGATCATGTCCTCGTCTCAGGTAGGATATCGGCAAGAACGATCGATACACTTCGGCCGGTAGGCTCCGACCACCTGCCAATCATGTTGCGCTTTTCAGTCGACGGTACGGATGAAAACGGACCTGACGAGCAGACAGTCAGGCTCCGTAATCAGACGCAGCCCGGCGCGACGGCCGGGCTTTGAGTGCTACATGCTGGTATAAACCGGACCCTCGCCGCCCTGCGGCGGGACCCAGTTGATGTTCTGATTGGGGTCTTTGATATCGCAGGTTTTGCAATGAACGCAATTCTGCGCGTTGATAACGAATTTCGGGCCGGACGCCTCCTCAACCCACTCGTAGACCCCGGCCGGACAATACCGCGAGGACGGGCCGGCAAAAATATCGTGCTCGGAGGTCTTTTGGAGCCCAGGGTCCTTGACGATGAGGTGAACCGGTTCGTTTTCTTCGTGGTTCGTGTTCGACAGGAACACCGAGGACAGCCGATCGAACGTCAGAACGCCATCGGGTTTCGGATAGGCAATGGGGCTATGTTGGCTCGCGGGTTCCAGCGAGGCGGCATCGGTCTTCCCGTGTTTCCAGGTGCCGAAAGGCGACCAGCCGCCAAAAATGGTGTTGAGCCACATATCGAGGCCACCGAGCATCACGCCGCCGATGGTGCCGAGCTTTGACCACATCGGCTTGACATTGCGCACCCGCTTCAAATCCTTGCCGATTTCGCTGGAGCGCCAGGCATTCTCGTAAGTGACGAGTTCGTCGTTAGCGCGGCCCGCAGCGAGGGCCTCCGCAACATGTTCGGCGGCCAGCATGCCGGAGAGCATGGCATTGTGCGATCCCTTGATGCGCGGCACGTTGACGAAGCCTGCTGAGCAGCCGATCAGCGCGCCGCCCGGGAACGAAAGTTTCGGCACCGACTGCCAGCCGCCCTCGGTGATGGCACGCGCGCCATAGGAAAGCCGCTTGCCGCCTTCGAACGTGCCACGGATAGCCGGATGCGTCTTGAAGCGCTGGAACTCCTCAAATGGGGAAAGGTAGGGATTCTTGTAGTTGAGATGCATGACGAAGCCGACAGCGACCGTATTGTCCTCAAGGTGATAGAGGAACGATCCACCGCCGGTCTTCATGTCGAGCGGCCAACCGAATGAGTGCTGCACCAGGCCGAGCTTGTGCTTGGCGGGGTCGATCTGCCAAAGCTCCTTGAGGCCGATGCCGTATTTTGCCGGCTCCCTACCTTCGTCGAGCTTGAACTTGTTGATCAACTGCTTGGCGAGCGATCCGCGCGCGCCTTCGGCGATTAGGACATACTTACCAAGGAGGGCCATGCCGCGTGTATAGGCGGGGCCGTGCGTTCCGTCCTTTTCAATGCCCATGTCGCCGGTTGCAACGCCGATGACGGAACCGCTGTCGTCATAGAGGACTTCCGAGCCGGCGAAGCCAGGATAAATCTCAACGCCGAGTTCTTCTGCCTTGGTGCCGAGCCAGCGACAGACATTTCCGAGCGAGACGATGAAATTGCCATGATTGTTCATCAGGGGCGGCATCGCGAAGTTGGGCAAGCGGATCGAGCCCGAGTGCCCGAGCACGAGGAAATGGTCGGCCGTTACCGGCGTCTTGAAGGGATGCCCCTCCTCATCACGCCAGCCGGGCAGCAGTTTGTCGACGCCGATCGGGTCGACCACAGCGCCAGATAAGATATGAGCTCCGATCTCGCCGCCTTTTTCGAGCACGACGACGGAAAGTTCAGGATTGATCTGCTTGAGCCTGATGGCTGCCGAGAGGCCCGACGGCCCGCCCCCCACGATCACGACATCAAACTCCATGCTTTCGCGCTCTGGAAGTTCTGGTGTCTCGCTCATGCTTTCCTCCTGAATTCTTAGTACGTGCCCCGTAACACGATTCCTGCCCGTGTTTTTCCGATTTGTAACGCAACAATAGCCGCAAGACAGTGGCTAGAACGGATTCCAGATGCGGCCAATTGCCCTCATCTTACGACGAGCGCGGCGATTCATAATTTACCTTGACGTAAACGTCAATCAACTGCTGCCTTGTGACAGTTGCGCCTTGTGGCATTTCGTTCATACTTAGCCACGAACATAGGCGAAGCTGGCGCCCATCTTCTAATGATTGGAGACCGGATGACACTGCCCCGGGCAATCTGGATGCTCAAAGGCCTCCTCGCCGTCGCTTTGCTGTTCGCCACCCCTGTTTCTACCGCAATTTCGGCCGAAGAATCCGAACTTTGGACAGCCGGGCCGTACACCTTTTCCGACGAACTTGGTGGCTTCACAATCCGATCCATCAGCGGCACGGGTACGCTGAAGGATCCCATTATCCTTACCGAGGAATTTCATTCGGCGACCCCGACAACCCTCGTCATCAGAACGGACAGGGTAGCCCTTGCAAATCCAAGCGAAGATGCCGGCATTCTGTTCTACCTACAAGTTCGAGCCATTAACGGCAGCGGGCACCCCTGGATCGAGTTTGAATTCGAGTTGCAGGAGCAGTTAAATGTGCCGAGCGATTATGGTGATGGCCTTTCCTTCTATCAGCCCGGCGACAAGACCGGCATGATCAAGTCCAAAGGCTTTGCGCATTACAGCGACGATTTCGAGCCCTACGACCGCCTTGCTTTCAACGGTGGCAAGCTCGATCCGGGCGAGAATGCGACGTTCCAGTTTCCAATTGCCGATTTCACGCCGAAGCGGGTGTTCTATCTCGTGCAGGACCCGCGCATTCCATCCTCTTGAACTTGCAATCGTCCGCACAATTTGCAACGTCAGAGGAAAAGGATCACCCATTTGCCGAACCTTCGCGAACTGCTGCACTTCTATGCCGAGGCCGGTGTCGACACGCCGCTCGAGGACGTGCCCATCGACAGGTTTTCGCAAGTCGAAGTGAAGCGCGCGCCGCCGGCGGCCGCCTCCTCCCCTGCAACCGAGCCCGCGTCAACACCGCCAGAGCGTGCACAAACAGGCGTGGCCTCTCCGGCACTCGCCAAGGCGTCGGTGCCCGACGACGCCAAAATCGCCATGGCGCGCCAGCTTGCAGCGAGCGCGCGATCGCTCGAGGAATTGCGTGAGCAGCTTGCCGCGTTCGATGGCTGCAATCTGAAATTTACCGCAAAGAATCTCGTCTTTGCCGATGGTGATCCCACCGCATCCATCATGTTTGTCGGCGAAGCGCCCGGACGCGAGGAAGATCTGGAGGGCGTACCCTTCATTGGCCGCTCGGGTCAGTTGCTTGATCGAATGTTTGCCGCAATTGGCCTTGACCGCACCAGCGTCTACATCGCCAATACTATTCCGTGGCGTCCGCCGGGCAACCGGACGCCGACGCCGCTCGAAACCGAGATTTGCCGACCCTTTTTCGAACGGCAGGTCGAGCTGGCCAATCCAAAGCTTCTGGTTGCCCTCGGCGGACCGGCGGCTAAGGCCCTGACCAATGCGAGCGACGGCATCTTGCGGCTGCGCGGCAAGTGGAAGAGCCATCTCACACCGTCGGGCATGGAGATTCCGGTGATGCCGACGCTCCATCCAGCCTATCTCCTGCGCAATGCCGCGCAAAAGCGCTTTGCGTGGCGCGATTTTGTCAGCATCAAAATGCGGTTGCGCACGTTGACCGAATAATCCATACGCCTTGGCGCAAAACTGGAATGGCAGTGTCGTAATTATTGGCTTGCGAGCCGACTGAAACCTGTAGTTTCCAGATCGAAACGCAGGACGCTTTGATGTTTCTCCAACTCTTGCCGATAACGGCCCTATTGGCCAGCACGTTCCTGATGCTGACGGCGGGAGGCCTCGCAGGAATTCTGTTGCCGCTGCGCGCGGGCATAGAGGGCTGGTCGCCGACAACGATCGGCTGGCTCGGAACGGGCTACGCACTCGCGTTCACCGCCGGCTGCATTGTTGTGCCGCGGCTCGTCCGACGTGTCGGACATGTACGTGTCTTTGCCGTTCTGCTGACGTTGCTCAGCATGTCTATGCTGTTGCACGGACTGATCATCGACCCATGGGCTTGGACCGTCTTTCGCGCGCTTGCCGGCTTTTCGCTCGCCGGCAGCTATATGGTCATCGAGAGCTGGCTCAACGAGCGGGTGACCAATGCGACGCGTGGCATGGTATTTTCGATCTACATGATCGTCTCGATGATCGGACTGCTTGTCGGACAGTACATCCTGCCGTTCGGTAACCCGGCGACGCAGGCGCTGTTCATGATCGGGGCCCTCATCTACGCGGCTGCCCTTATACCGACAGGCCTGTCGAATGCGCAGTCGCCGCGCCCCCTCACCCAGGTTTCGCTGGACCTGCCGGGGCTCTACCGCAAGTCGCCGGCAGCGCTGGTCGGGTCTTTGCTTGCGGGCATCATCGCGGGCGCCTGGAATTTTCTTTCAGCTGTCTACGGACGAGACATCGGACTTTCGACTTTTGGCATCGCGACAATGATCGCGGCGTCGATGATCGGCGGCGCGATCTTCCAATATCCCATCGGCCGCATCTCGGATTTCATCGACCGGCGCTATGTGATGGTCGTGGCCGGAATAGGTGGTGTGGCCATATCGCTGACAATGATCATGCTGCAGCCGACGACGCCATGGATGATCTATACGCTGATGTTCGCCTTCGGGACCGTGTTATTCCCCATCTACTCGCTCAACGTGGCGCATGCGAACGATTTTGCCGAGCCAAGCGAATTCGTGAAGGTCTCGAGCGGGCTCCTCATCGTCTACGGTGTAGGTAGCATGATCGGGCCTCAGATCGCGGGGCGTCTCATGGATCTCAACGGTCCGTCGGGATTCTTCGTAACGATGGCGATTACGTATGCAGCCTATGGATTCTATGCGTTCTGGCGCAGTCTGCGCCGTGCCGCGCAATCGCCTTCCACCCGGCCCGATTTCGCAATCCGGCCGCATGACCGGCCGCAGACGCCGGAAACGCTGCAGTTGCACCCGTTGAGCGAAGTCGCACAGGGCGAATAATAGTGAGAGCGGCTCTTCTTTAGATCGAAGCGTTCTAGCCCTGTGGCGTCGATGCCTTGCGCGCTCGTGCGCGGGCCAATCCCAGCCGGTGTTCGCGGTATATGATGAATATGCCGGCGCTGATAACGATCGCAGCGCCCGTTATCATTTCTGCAGTCGGAATATCGCCGAACAGCAAATAACCGATTGCTATCCCAAGCAGCATGGACGTGTATTCGAATGGCGCTATCGTCGACATGTCTGCGTGCCGGTAACTTTCCGTCAAAAGGATCTGCGCTACGCCGCCTGCGATCCCGGCCATGATGAGATAGGTCGCCTGCAGGCCCGTCGGCCACACCCAGCCGAAAGGAAAGCTCACCAAGGCGATGAGGCTCGACGCGATCGAGAAATAGACGACGATGGTCGGCGTGCGCTCCGTCTGCACCAGCTTGCGGACCAGGAGCATGGCGATGGCAGCAAGACCGGCACCACCGAGCGTGGCGAGCGCGCCAATTGCCTGATCGCCGCCAAATTCGGTTTCGCCCGTAAAGAAAGACATGCGCGGCCATAGGATGATCAGTACGCCAACGAGCCCGAAGCATACCGCCGACCAGCGGTAGAGGCGCACTGTCTCGCGCAAGAAGATGGCGCTGCACACGACAGTCAGGAGCGGCGTCGCGTAGCTGATCGCAATCGATTCCGGCAGCGGAAGCTTGGTAAGGCCATAGAAGCTGAGGCTCATTGCACTGACGCCTACGAAGCCGCGCCAGAAATGGCTGAAGGGCTCGCTTGTCTTGAACGCGACTGTCATCTGTCCCTGCCAGGCGATGAAGGCAATGACCGGAAATATCGCAAAGAAGGAGCGGAAAAAGACAAGCTGGCCGGCGGGAATCCCATCCGAGGCCTTGAGCAGGCTCGACATACAGACGAAGACACAGACAGAGGCGACTTTCAGACCAATTCCGAGCATCGCATTGGTCGTACGCAGTTTGTCTGCAACGGGCGGTTCACCTTCTTGCGGGTGAACGATAGTGGTCACGACGAGGATTCCTTGGGGGTACACGGCAAGCGAGCTGTAAGGGGGTGGAAACTGATATATCTATATGCTTGTTTGCACAGGCGTACCAGACGGAAATCCGATCACGTTGCGTTTGGCGCGCAAACATTCGGGTGATCGCCGTGACCAGGGTTCCATCGCGGCGAAACTTGTCCTAGGTTCCGGCACCACATAAGGATTTTTGATAATGCGTACCGATACCGGCAAGATTTTTCATCTGGAAGATTATAAGCCGACCGACTTCCTCATCCCCGAGACTCATCTGGAATTCGCGCTTGATCCCGAGTGCACCATCGTCAAATCTCGTCTTGTGATCGAACGCCGTGTGGGCGTCGGCGCAGATGTTCCGCTCGTTCTTGACGGCGATGAACTCAAGCTCGTCGATATCCGCATTGATGGCGCACCGCTCGGTGACAACGCCTATATGGCTTCGCCCGAGCGCCTCGAAATTCGCGGCCTCCCTGAAAGTGGCAGATTCACGCTCGAAATCACCACCGAGGTCAACCCGACCCTCAATCGGCAACTAACCGGCCTCTACCGCTCCAGCGGCGTCTATTGCACCCAGTGCGAGGCCGAAGGCTTTCGTCGCATGACCTATTTTCTCGACCGGCCGGACCTCCTTTCCGTCTATACGGTCCGCATCGAGGCGCTCGGCAGCGAAGCGCCGCTGCTGCTTTCGAATGGGAACCCCAAAGATAAGGGGGCGCTTACCGATGGCCGGCACTACGCGGTGTGGCATGACCCGCACCCCAAACCCGCCTATCTCTTCGCGCTTGTTGCCGGAGACCTTGGCGTGATTACCGACACGTTCACGACGGCTTCGAGCCGCCACGTCGATCTCGGCATCTATGTCGAGCACGGCAAGGAGGCCCGCGCGCTCTATGCGATGGACGCCCTCAAGCGTTCCATGAAATGGGATGAGGACGTTTTCGGCCGAGAATACGATCTTGACGTCTTCAACGTCGTCGCCGTTTCCGATTTCAACATGGGCGCGATGGAGAACAAGGGGCTCAACGTCTTTAACGACAAATATGTTCTTGCCGATCCCGATACGGGCACCGACGCCGACTATGCCGGTATTGAAGCCGTCATCGCCCACGAATATTTCCATAATTGGACAGGCAATAGAATCACTTGCCGCGACTGGTTCCAGCTTTGCCTGAAGGAAGGTCTTACCGTCTATCGCGATCATGAATTCTCGGCTGACATGCGCTCGCGGCCGGTCAAGCGTATCGCAGAGGTAAAGGCGTTGAAGGCGCACCAGTTTCCCGAGGATGCCGGCCCGCTTGCCCACCCGGTGCGTCCGCGCCAGTTCCGCGAAATCAACAATTTCTACACCTCGACCGTCTACGAGAAGGGCTCCGAGGTGGTGCGCATGATCCGCACGATCCTTGGACCGGAACTCTTCCGCAAGGGCATGGACCTTTATTTCGAACGCCACGATGGCGACGCTGCAACCATCGAAGATTTCGTCAAGGTCTTCGAGGATGTGTCAGGCGAGGATCTCAGCCAGTTCGCACTCTGGTACGACCAGGCGGGAACGCCCAATCTCGCAGTCACCTACGACTACGACCAGGCGACCAAGACCTTCGAGATCGAAATCGAGCAGTCGCTGAAGCCGACGCCCGGACAGGCGTCGAAAAAGCCGATGCACATTCCGATCAAGTTTGGCCTGCTCGGCGCAAAGGGCCGCGAACTGAAGCCGCGGTCGGCGAAGGGCGGCCTCGTCAAGGGCGACGTGATCCATTTGCGCAAGCGGAAGGAACGCTTCAGCCTCTCGGGCATCGCCGAGCGTCCCGTGCCATCGCTGCTACGCGGCTTCTCGGCGCCGGTCACGATGACGAGCGAGTTGACCCGTACGGATCTTATCTTTCTCGCCCGCAACGATGGCGACGAGGTCAACCGCTGGCAGGCACTGACGGAACTGCTAAATAGCAAGCTCACCAGCAATGCCAAGCGCATTCGCGGCGACAAGCCGGCGACGATCGAAAGTTCCTCGATCAAATTGCTCGGCGAAATCGCGGCCAACGTCACTCTCGATGAAGCGTTCCGGGCTCTATGCCTCAGCATCCCGTCCGAAAGTGATATTGCACGCGAACTCGGCGCAAATATCGACCCCGATGCGATCCTTGCAAGTCGCGACGCACTGATCAAATCCGTAGCGGAAGCCAATGTGGAAAAGTTCGCGCGGATATATGACGAACTCGTCGACGGCGGACCGTTTCAGCCCGATGCCGCGAGCGCGGGCCGGCGTTCGCTGCGCAACGTTTTGCTTGATTACCTGAGCGTTGCCGAAGCCGATCCGAAACGCGCTGCTGGCCAGTTTGATGGTGCGGATAATATGACTGATCGCGCGGCCGCGTTGCACGTCCTTGTCCAGCGCTTCAGCGAAAGCCACGCGACCAGTCAGGCGCTCAAGGCGTTCGAGCATCGCTTCGGCAATGACGCGCTTGTCATGGATAAATGGTTCATCGTCCAGGCGATGCAGCCGGGCGCCGAAGCGCTTGGCAAGGTGCAGGGCCTCATGAGGCACAAGCTGTTCTCGCTCGATAATCCGAACCGCACCCGCGCGCTTGTCGGGGCTTTCGCTAGCGGCAATCAGACCGGATTCAATCGCGCCGACGGCAAGGGCTATGCCTTCTTTGCAGAGACGATCCTGTCGATCGAAAAGAAGAACCCACAGCTTGCAGCGCGCCTTTTGACGGCCATGCGCTCGTGGCGCTCTTTCGAGCCGATAAGGCGCGAACATGCCCGCGAAGCGCTGGCCAGCATTGCGAAGGTCGGCGGCCTTTCGGCCGACGTGCGCGATATCGTCGAACGGACACTGGCTTGAACTAGCTCCATCGTCGCATCGAGAACCTGGATTTTGAGTCATTTCAAGGTGTTACGATCCGTCCTTTCATTTAAGCGGCGGAATGCCTAAAGTATTGATAAATATTTAACAAAGGGACTAGACACGCAGAATCAGTTTTGATTCACTACAGGTGCTTCGGATGTGCGGCGTGCCGAAGCAAATCACGGGACACAAAGACAAATCGAGGGGGCCATTCAATGGCAAATGCGGACGCGTATCGCGCGCCGACGGGGAAGATTTACGCCAAGGACCAGGCAACTGCGCGGGGGCGCAGCCGGCTCTCCGGCCACGTCAAACTCCTTGCCGACCCCGCCTACGGCAAGCTCCTTGCCACCGAGCCCTACCTGCGCCGTGCCATCCCACCGCTGATCGTCATTTTCCTCGTCGTTCTTGCTGTCATTCGTTCGACGTCGCTTCTCGCCTGGCGCGATGACGCCGAGCGGACCGCACGCGCTACGCTTTCCCTGGCCGCCACCCATATGGCAAGCATTATCGACAATCGCATGAATGGCGGCCAGAAGCTGGGGCGCGGCGACCTTCAGAACATCATCGCCGAAATCCGCGCCAGCGATCTCATTCCGGAAGGCATGTGGTTCGCCGTCGCCGATGCCGATGCGCGCATCGTCGTCTCATCCGAGGGCGGCGAACGTTGGCGCGATCGCAATCTCGAAACGTTTGTTACAGAGGGCCAGCCCTTGTTTCTCTTTGGCGAGCGCGCCGGAACGATGCCGGTCAAGGTTGAGGGCACGCCCGCCTTTGCCGCATTCAGCCGTACCGCCAACGCAGTCCATTCGGTCTTCGTCATGCAGCCGGTGGAAGATGTCTTTGCCGATTGGCGCCGCACCGTCTCCGTCAATGTGACGATGTTCGCAGGAACGGCGACTATCATGCTGATCGTGCTTTACGCCTATTTCAGCCAGGCGGCGCGAGCTCAGGATGCCGACGAACTCTACCAACACACACAGGCGCGGGTCGATACTGCCCTCGCCCGCGGCCGCTGCGGCCTCTGGGACTGGGACATGGCACGCGGACGGGTCTATTGGTCGCGCTCCATGTACGAAATGCTCGGCTACGAGGCGCATGACGCGATCCTCTCGCTCGGCGACATATCTTCGATCATCCATCCAGACGACGACAAGCTCTATAGCGTCGCCTCTCAGGTCGCCGCCGGCGAAATCAACCAGATGGATCGCGTGTTCCGCATGCGTCACGCCGAGGGCCATTGGGTATGGATGCGCGTGCGTGCCCAGGTGGCGGGTGAAGGCGACCTTCATCTCGTCGGCGTGGCCGTGGATGTGAGCGAGCAGCATCGCTTTGCCCAGGCGACCGCGCAGGCCGACCAACGCATCCGCGAAGCAATCGAGAGCATCTCAGAGACGTTTGTCATCTGGGATGCAGACAACCGCCTCGTCATGTCCAACGGCAAGTTCAACGAATATTCGGGCCTGGCCAATGAGTGCCTCTTGCCCGGCATCGGCCGAGACGAACTCGAGCCTCGCATCCGTGCCGTCGCCTTCGAAAAGCGCATGGCCAATGAAAACGGGCGCAATGGTGCGCTGACGTTCGAACGGCAGCTTGCAGACGGGCGATGGCTGCAGGTCAACGAGCGGCGGACGCAGGATGGCGGTCTGGTCTCCGTCGGCACCGACATCACCCAGTTGAAAGTGCACGAAGAGCGGCTGATCGACAGCGAGCGCCGCCTGATGGCAACGATCCACGATCTCAGCCTCGCCCGGAAGTCTGAAGTCGAGCGTACGCTTGAGCTTACCGAGCTCAACAGCAAATATGTGGTGGAGAAGGAGCGCGCCGAGGCCGCGAACCGTGCGAAATCAGAGTTCCTCGCCAACATGTCGCACGAATTGCGCACACCGCTCAACGCCATCATCGGCTTTTCGGAGATCATGCATTCGGGAACCTTCGGCGAGCTCGGCTCCGACCGCTATGTCGAATATGTCCACGACATCCACACCAGCGGCAATTATCTGCTCAACGTTATCAATGACATCCTCGACATGTCGAAGATCGAGGCCGGTCAATTTTCGCTCGACCGCGAGGAAATCGACCTTTGCCCGCTCATCCACGAGACCGTCCGCGTCATTTCCCTGCAAGCCCAGGAAAAGGATATCAAGGTCGATACGCGAATCGCCGACAGCGTCACCATCGATGCCGACCGCCGTGCGATCAAGCAGGTGCTGCTCAATCTCCTGTCAAATGCCGTGAAGTTTACCGACACGGGCGGACGCATATCCGTGCGGGCGCGCAAGGTCTCGGGTGCACTGGTCTTCACCGTCGAAGATACGGGCTGCGGCATCCCGAAATCGGCGCTGAAAAAGATCGGCCAGCCCTTCGAACAGGTGGAAAACCAGTTCACCAAGTCGCATGCCGGCTCGGGCCTTGGCCTTGCCATCTCCCGTTCGTTGACTGAACTACATGGCGGCGCGCTAAAGATACGCTCGACCGAGGGCGTCGGAACGATCGTCTCGGTGCGTATCCCGACGCGGTCGATGGAAGTCGCTTAGCTAGGCCGTAGACTCATAAGCTCGGAGCCACGGCCGCATCGAGGCGAGTTGGATCATGGCGAGGAAGTAGGCGGCGAGCTTGTCGTAGCGGGTAGCGACGCGGCGGAAGTGTGCGGCAGGCCTCGCTGCTTGTTGGGCCGCAGCGGTCCGATGAAGCGCCGCTCGAAGTCGGTCAGATCGTATCGGCTCATGCCGATGCTGAATCAGAGTTCCACCCAATGGGCAAGACCGCCAGCCTATGACCGCGCTTGCCTCGCCGTTGGCCATCACGCCGCATACTCACTATGATTCCAATTGATTGTGAGAGGAAGGCAATGCCGATTTACGAGGGTCGGCTGCGCACCAGTTCATTCTGAACCGAAATTTGGTCTCAGCAAAAGGACCGTTGCCGCTCGAACACCGCGACCACCCGCCTTTTATGAGTTCACGACCGAGTTCTTCTTCGCCTTCTGCAGCAATTCATCAAACGTCTTGCGCACCGAAGCCGCTGTCTCCCGAAGTTGCGCCTCGACATGATCGAGATCGGGAAGATCACAGGCACTGCAGAGGAGGTCGCCAAGGCCGGGAGGAAAGTCCTCGCGCTTCACATCCCCGTCCAGACAAAGGCGGATGATTTGGGTAACGCCGGTGTAGAGATTCGCCGCCTCAACCAGTCTGTCTGCGGTTGCCGGATCGACAAAGTCAGGCTTGAGTTTGCGCAGCACCTCGGCAGTCGACAAGGCAACGACGGGCCCTTCGACATTGCCGGTAAGCACGGCAAACTGCGCGATAAATTCGAGATCGATGATGCCGCCAGCGACAAGCTTCAGGTCCCAGGCGTCGGTCGGAGGCTTTTCGGTTTCGATCAGGGTGCGCATTTCGGCTGCATCCTTGGCGATTTTCGCCTGATCGCGCGGCATCGCGAGGATCCCCACGACCTCTTCCTGAATTTCAGGAAAGAACGAGGCATCGCCTGCAACCGTCCGTGCCCGCGTGAGAGCCATATGTTCCCAAGTCCAGGCATCGGTCCGCTGGTACTTGCGGAAGGCATCGATATGAGTCGCGACCGGACCCTTGTTGCCAGAGGGGCGCAGGCGGAAATCGACTTCGTACAGCACCCCTTCAGCTGTCGGCGCCGACAGGGCCGCGATAAGCCGCTGCGTCAGACGCATATAATATTGCGAGGGAGCCAGACCCTTTTCGCCGTCCGATTCTTCCGCATCTTCGTCGTGATCGTAGAGCAAGATGAGATCGACGTCAGAGCCGGCGGTTAACTCGCGGCTGCCAAGCTTGCCCATACCGAGAATGGCAATGCGTCCGCCGCTGATGCGGCCGTGTCTTACGGCGAATTCCTCGACGACCGCCTGCAGTGCGCGATCGATGACCAGATCTGCAAGATCCGAAAAAGCCTTGCCGGCGCGCACCCCATCGATCGCGCCTGTGAGCAGGCGAATGCCGATGAGAAACCGGTGCTCCGCAGCGAAAATGCGCAATCGATCGAGAATGTCCTCGTAAACCTTGGAGGGGCCGAGAAAATTTTCCAGCCGCTCGGCAAGATAGCTCCGGGTCGGAACATCGGCGAAAATAGCGGGATCGAGCATCCCGTCGAATATGTGCGGCTTGCGCGTGATGA